>JAAZAC010000107.1 GCA_012514545.1 Actinomycetales bacterium
CCCTCGACGACGGCGGTCTTGCCGACGCCGGGCTCGCCGATGAGCACGGGGTTGTTCTTGGTGCGCCGGGACAGGACCTGCACGACGCGGCGGATCTCGGCGTCGCGGCCGATGACGGGGTCGAGCCTGCCCTCGCGCGCGGCCGCGGTGAGGTCGATGCCGTACTGCTCGAGGGCCTTGTACGTGCCCTCGGGGTCCGGCGTCGTGACGCGGGCCGAGCCGCGCACGGCCGGGAGGGCGGCGGCGAGCGCGTCGCGCGTCGCGCCGACGGCGCGCAGGGCCTCGGCGGCCGGGGAGGTGCCGGCGGCGATGCCGAGCAGGAGGTGCTCGGTGGACACGTACTCGTCGCCGAGCGCCTGGGCCTCGCCCTGGGCGGCGGTCATGACGGCGCTCAGCGGACGGGAGACCGAGGGCTGCGCGACGGACCCGCCCGACGCGCGGGGAAGGGTGGCCCGGATGCCGGCGATCCGCCGGGCGAGCGCGGCGCGGTCGACGCCGACGGCGTCGAGCAGCCCGACGGCGACCCCGCCCTGCTGGTCGAGCAGCGCCTCGAGGAGGTGGACCGGCTCGACCTGCGGGTTGCCGGCCGCGGACGCGCTGGTCAGCGCCGCCGCGAGGGCCTCCTGCGACTTCGTCGTGAACTTCGGTTCCATGCGGGCTGGGTCCTCCTGTGTGTGTGCCGACGGCGGCAACGCCACCGAAGTTGAGTCTATTCCGCTCAAGTCTGGCCGCGCGAGGCGAGCGCGGGACGCCGCGACCGGCGCGCCGCACAACGACTCCGCAACAGTCGCCCCGATGCCGCGGGGAGCCGCGCACGCCCGCCCACGCCGTGTGAAAGGGTCGGCGCATGCAGACACGCCGACTCCTGGGCGCCGCGGCGCTCACCACGCTTCTGGCGGCCGGGCTGACCGGCTGCGTCAAGATGGACATGCAGCTCGACCTGCAGTCCGACGACACCGTCGACGGCTCGATGGTCTTCGCGGTCTCGTCCGCCCTCGCCGAGCTGTCGGGCCAGGACCCGGACACGCTCGTCGAGGAGCTCCAGGGTGAGGACCTCGTCGACGAGGGCTCCATCACCAGGACCGAGCCCTACGACGATGGCGAGTTCATCGGCTCGCGGATCTTCTTCGAGGGCGAGTCCCTCGACAGCTTCTCCGGCGCCGGCGGCACCGACGAGCTGAGCATCGTGCGCGACGGCGACGAGTTCGTCGTCTCCGGCCGCATGGACCTCAGCGACACCGGGATGGGCGCCGAGGAGGGCGGCGAGATGCTCGCCGGCCTCATGGAGGGCTTCTCCGTCCAGATCGCCATCACGTTCCCCGGCGCCGTCTCCCAGCACGACGGGACGCTCGAGGGGAACACCGTGACGTGGCAGCCGCAGTTCGGCGAGGTCACCGAGATCAACGCCCGCGGCAGCGCGATCGAGGGCGGCGGCGCGGGCTTCCCGCTCCCGCTGCTCATCGGCATCATCGCCGCGGTCCTCGTGGCCGTCGGCCTGATCCTGTTCTTCGTCCTGCGGTCGCGGCGCAACGCGACGGCCCCGGCCGCGGCGCCCGCCGGCGCGTACGGCGCCGAGTTCGCCCCCGCGCCCGAGGCCCCCGGCGCACCGGCCCCGGCCCCCGCGCCCGAGTCGGCCGCTCCGCCGGCCCCGCCGGCACCGCCCGCGCCCGAGGCGGCCCCGCCCGCCCCGCCGGCGGAGCCCACGCAGTCGGGGGAGACCCCGCCGCCTCCGCCGCCGGCCTGAGCCCGCGGCGAGCCGAACGAGGGGCCCGGTGGTCGACGACCACCGGGCCCCTGCTCGTGTGCGGCGTCGTGTGCGGCGTCGTATCCGGCGTCGGAGAGCCGGCGCGTCGGCTCGGGCTCGGCTCGGGCTCGGTGCGCGGTCAGCGCGCGGCGCCCTCGAGCGTCCCCGTGGTCAGCGCCTCGGGGTCCATGACCAGGCAGAGCACCTCGCGGTCGCCCTGCTGCTCCCAGGTCTCCGCCGTCGGGACGAGGAACGCGAACTGCAGGTCCGACTGCTCCCACGGGGTGCCGACGAACTCGGCGAACGCGCTCGCGCAGTACTCGGAGGCCGCGGCGTCGACCGCCTCCGGCCCGGGGTACTCGCCGTCGTCGAGCAGCATGGAGGCGTAGATCTCCGACTCGTGCTCCTCGGCGCACGGGATGACGGGGAAGCTCGACGTCGCGCCGCCGTCCCAGCTCACGGGCTCGAGGCAGTCGCCCACGCGCAGCGTGAACGCCCCGGCGTCGGTCGCCTCGGTGACCTGGCCGGCCGCGTCGCGCTCGGGTTCGTCCTGGCCGAGCAGCGAGCACCCGCCGAGGACGAGGGCGGCGGTGCAGGTGAGCGCGGCGGCGGCCGCGGGGCGCGAGGTTCGCATCGAACGGGTCCTTCACGAGGGTCGGGCGGCGCCGGACGGACGCCGTCGGGCACCGGGAGACGCGCGAACGGGCGGTGCCCGGTCGGCCCTCTCCCTCATCGGCCGCGCTGACCTGCGACATGAGGGGTCGGCGGCACCGGAGGATACTCGCCACCGACCCCTGCGCGTGGGCCCTCCCCCGCGTCGGGTTACCGTGGGCGCGACCCGACCCCGACCACCCGTGACCCCGACCACCCGTCCCGGAGCACCGATGACCGCTCGTCCCGCGCCGCCCGCGGAGCCGGGCCCGCGCGCGGTCCCGGAGCCGGCGCCGCCGGCCGACGACGCGCGGGTCCCGCCCCACGCGCGCCCCGTGCGGACGTTCCTCCCGCGGCGGACCGCCCTGGGCCCGACGCGGCGCGCGGCGCTCGCCACGCTCTGGCCGGAGCGCGGGTTCGCCGTCGAGGACCCGACGCGCCCGCCGCCGCTCCGCCCGGACGGAGCGCTCGACACGGAGCGGCTGTTCGGCCGGGTCGCCCCGCTCGTCGTCGAGATCGGCTCGGGCATGGGCGAGGCGGTCCGCGCGATGGCCGCCGCGGACCCCGACCGCGACTACCTCGCGGTCGAGGCGCACGTGCCCGGCGTCGCGACGCTGCTCGGGGCGCTCGCGGCGGGCGGGCCGCGCAACGTCCGGGTCGCGCTCGGGGACGCGCTCGTGCTCCTCGCGCGCTGGGTGCCGGAGGGCTCGCTCGCGGCGATCCACGCCTTCTTCCCGGACCCGTGGCCGAAGGCACGCCACCACAAGCGCCGCCTCGTGCGCGGCGAGCGGCTGACCCTCCTCGCGTCGCGGCTCGCGCCCGGCGGCGTCCTGCACGCCGCCACCGACTGGGCGCCGTACGCCGAGGAGATGCTGGCGGAGGTCGCGGCCGAGCCGCTCCTCGACAACTCCGCGGGCGGGTTCACGCCGCGCCCCGCGCACCGGCCCGTCACGCGCTTCGAGGAGAAGGCGCGCGCCGCGGGCCGGCCGGTGTTCGACGTCGTCGCGGTGCGCCGGCCGTAGCGGCTCGCCCCGCGGAGCCGGGCCCCCGCATCAGGTCCGGGCCGCGAGCACGACCTCCTCGCCGGCGAGCATCCGGACCTCGACGATGTCGTCGAGCGCGGTGGCCGTGGCCGCCGGGACGGTCAGCTCGTCGCCCGGCACGACGGTCCACGTCGCGACCTGCTCCGCGCGCCCGGCCGCGTCGAGCACGACGAGCGCGTAGCGCACCGGCGCGCC
>JAAZAC010000108.1 GCA_012514545.1 Actinomycetales bacterium
CGGGTCCTGGCGGGCGCCGCCGCGGCGAGCGCCGGCGTCGTCGTCGTGCAGGACCCGCTCGGCGCGGCGGCCGTCGACCCGGTCGGCCTGCTCCTGGCCGCCGCGGTGCTCGCGTGCGAGGTCGCCTTCACGCTCGCCGTCGCGCCCGTCCTGGCCGACGTCGGGCCGGCGCGCGTCTCGGCGTGGAGCTGCGGGCTGGCGGCGGCGATGCTCGCGGCGGGGTCCGTCGCCGTCGCGGAGCCGTGGCGCGTGCCGACCCCCACGGAGACCGCCGCCCTCGCCTACCAGGCGCTCGTGACGACGGCCCTCGCGTTCGTGCTCTGGTACCGCGGGGTGAGCCGGCTCGGCGCCGACCGCGCGGGCGCGACCATGGCGGCGGCCCCGCTCGCCGCCGCGGTCACGGCCGCGGTGGTGGGCACGGGCACGCTCGGCCCGGCCGCGGCGGCCGGCGCGGGCCTGGCCGCCGTCGGCGTGCTCCTCGCCGTCCGGGAGGCGCCGCGGCGCCCCGGCGACCCGGCGCTCAGCCCCGCAGCGCGGCCACCAGCGAGCGCAGCCGCGGGTGGTCGAACAGCTCGTCGAGCATGACGAGCCGCTGCGCGGAGTCCGCCAGCGGCACCTTCCAGTTCGGGTACTCGGTGTCCGTGCCCGGCTGGTTCTGCGCGCGCCGCTCCCCCACGGCGTCGGCGAGCGAGACGCCCACGAGCAGCGCCGGCGACGCCAGCAGCAGGCGGTGCATCGCCTCGACCACCTGCCGCTCCGTCGGGTCGGCGCCGATGAGCCCGCGGGCGCCCAGCAGCTCGAGGAGCTCGCGCCGCTCCGCCTCGGCGTCCGCGCGCACCTTCGCCACCGGCTCGGTGAGCAGGCCCAGCCGCTCGCGCAGCTCCACGTGCTCCCCGGCGAGGTAGCCCGCCGTCGGGGGCAGGTCGTGCGTCGTCACGGTCGCCAGCGCGAGCCGCCGGTACTCCTCCGGGGGCCGGAACCCGCCGCCGTCGCGCTCGAACCACAGCACCGACGTGCCGAGCACGCCCCGGTCGACGAGGTAGTCGCGGACCCACGGCTCGACGGTGCCCAGGTCCTCGCCGATGACGAGGGCCCCCGCCCGGTGCGCCTCGAGGCAGAGGATGCCGACCATGGCCTCGTGGTCGTAGCGCACGTACGCGCCGTCCTGCGCGCCGTTCCCCTCGGGGATCCACCACAGCCGGAACAGGCCCATGACGTGGTCGACCCGGATCGCGCCGGCGTGCCGCAGGACCGTGCGCAGCATGTCCCGGTACGGCTCGTAGGCCGCGCGGGCGAGCGCGTCCGGGCGCCACGGCGGCTGCGACCAGTCCTGGCCCTGCTGGTTGTACATGTCGGGCGGCGCGCCCACGGACACCCCGTGCGCGAGCACCTCCGCGCCCGCCCACGCGTCCGCGCCCTCCGGGTGCACGCCAACGGCGAGGTCGTGCATGATCCCGATCCGCATGCCCGCGTCGAGCGCGGCGCGGTGGGCCGCGGCGAGCTGCTCGTCCGCGACCCACTGCAGCCAGCGGTGGAAGTCCACCCGGTCGGCGAGACGCTCGCGCAGCTCCCGGACGGCCTCGGAGTCGCGGTCGCGGTACTCCTCGGGCCACTCGGGGCCCCCGAAGTGCTCCGCGAGCGCGCACCACGTGGCGAAGTCCTCGAGCCCCTCGCCCTGCTCGGCGCGGAACGCGTCGTAGCGCGCCTGCCGCGCCGCGCTGCGCGGCGCCGCGTGCACGACCTCGAGGGCCACCTTCTTCGCCGCCCACACCGCGTCGCGGTCGATCGGCCCGGGGTCGCGGCTGAGCGGCCGCGCCGCCTCGGCCTGCCACTCGACGAGGGCGCGGTCCGCGGCCGACAGGTACGCCGCCTCGGGGACGTCCTCCACCCGAAGGTAGATCGGGTTGACGAACCGCCGACTCGACGGCAGGTACGGCGAGGGCGTCATCGGCGGCACCGGCTCGGCCGCGTGCAGCGGGTTGACGAGGAGGAAGTCCGCCGACGCCCGGCGCGCCGCGAGCCAGGCGAGGTCGCGCAGGTCGGCCAGGTCGCCGATCCCCCAGGACGCCTCCGAGCGCACCGAGTACAGCTGCGCCATGAGCCCGACGGCGCGGCGCTCGGCCAGGCCGGCCGGCAGCTCGAGCCGCGCGGGCGTCACGACGAGCGGGCAGCGGGCGATCGTCGCCCCGCTCTCGGCGACGATCGTGTGCCAGCCGAGCGGCAGGTCCGTCGGGATCTCGAGCGTCGCCCGCCCGACTGCGCGCCCGTCCACCGTGCGCGGCGGCACCCAGACGTCGCGCTGGTGCAGGCGCCGAGTGCCACCGCCCTCGGCCGGCTCGATCTCCACCCAGGCCTCGAGGGGGGCGCCGTCGTCGACGTGCGCCCACACGTCCGCCGGCGTGCCCTGCCGGACGACGACGACGGGCGGCAGCATCCGCCGCCACACCTCGTCCTCGGCGTTCGTGAGCGCGAGCTCCACCCGCTCGGGGGTCGACGCGTCGACGCCCAGCGCGGCGAGGATGGCGACGAGCGTCTCCTCGCTGACCTGCCGGTGCCCGCCCTCGAAGTCCCAGAAGTCCGGCTCGACCCCGTACCGTGCGGCGAGCGCGAGCAACGGTTCCGGCAACGGGTTCTCGGCCACGTTCCGATCCTGCCAGAGCGCCCGGCGGGCGGGCGCAGGCCGTGCCGGGCGCGCACGGCGCGCGCCCGCGCCTTCCGCGCGCGCGCCCAGCGCACGCGGCGGACCCCACTACCCTTGCCGGGGTGAGGCTCGCGATCGAGGACACCGCCGAGGCCGCGGGACGCTGGTTCGACTGGCTCCTCGGCGCCCCGCTGCAGAGCGCCGTCACGGTCCTCGCCGGCGTCGTGCTGCTCGGCCTGCTCCGCTGGCTGATCACGCGGACCGTGCGCTCGGTCGTCGCCGGCGGCGCGGCGGTGCGCCGCCACGCCCGCCGCCTGCTGCTCAAGACGCCCGTGGCGAACGCGGTCGCCTCCGACCCGCTGGCCGTGGCCCGGCAGGTGCAGCGCGCCGAGACCATGGGGTCCGTCCTGCGGTCCGCCTCGGCGCTCGTCGTCGCGATCGTCGTCGTCACGGTGCTGGCGAACATCAACGACTGGGACCTCGGCCCGCTGCTCGCGTCGGCGGGCGTCGCGGGCGTGGCCCTCGGCTTCGGGGCGCAGACCCTGGTCAAGGACTGGCTCTCCGGGCTCTTCATGCTCATGGAGGACCAGTACGGCGTCGGCGACGTCGTCGACCTCGGCGAGGCGACCGGCACGGTCGAGGCCATCGGGCTGCGCGTCACCCAGGTGCGCGACCTGTCGGGCACGCTCTGGTACGTCCGCAACGGCGAGGTGCTGCGGGTCGGCAACATGACGCAGGGCTGGTCGCGCGCGCGGGTCGAGGTGCAGGTGCCGCCCGACGCCGACGTCGACGTGGCCATGGACGTGCTCCGGGGCGCGGCGGCGGAGGTCGCGGCCGAGCCCGAGATCGCGCCGCACGTCCTCGCCGAGGCGGAGGTGACCGGCTACGAGGACCTCGGCGCGGAGGCCGTCACGCTCCGCGCGATGATCAAGGTCGCGCCGGCCAAGCAGTGGATGGTGCAGCGCGCGCTCCGGGCCCGCATCCGCGAGCGGTTCACCGAGGCCGGCATCCCCCTCGCGCTGCCGCGCCAGGTGTTCGTCGAGCGCGACCGCTGACCGTCGGCGTCGACCGTCAGCGCCAGGCGAGCAGCGGCTGACCCTCCGCGACCCGGTCCCCGGGCGCGACCACGACGTCCACGTCCGCCGCGTCCGCCTGGAGGGCGACCACGGGGCACAGCGCCGACCGGCCCTCGCGCCGCACGCAGTCCGGCGACCACGCGAGCAGCGGCTGCCCGGCGACGACCTCCTGGCCCTCCTCGACCGCGACGTCGAAGCACGCGCTCGCCAGGTCCTCGGTGTCCACGCCGAGGTGGACGAGGACGGCTCGGTCGGCGTCGACGCCGATGACCACCGCGTGCGGGTAGACCGACATCATGCGGCCGGGGCACGGCGCCACGACGACCACCCGGACGGCGCCCGCCTCGGGGTCCGGCGCGTCGGGCTCGATCGCGATGCCCGGGCCGATGACGCCGTCGGCGAAGACGGGGTCGGGGACGTCCGCGAGGGCCACGACCGTGCCGGCCAGCGGCGCGACGACGTCCGTCGTCAGCCGTGCCTCGCGACTTCTCATGCGTCCCCCTCGAGTCGTCGGCACCCACCCTAGTGGCCGGGGGCGACGCGCCGGGGGCGGTGATCGAGAGTGCGCGCGCGGCGATCGGGCAGCGATCGGGCAGCGATCGGGCAGCGGCCGGGCGCCGGTCGGGCGCCGGTCGGGTCAGCGCAGGCTCTCGATGTCGGCGGCGAGCGAGTCCGCCTCGGGACCGACGACGACCTGCACGATCCGGCCCGTCCGCACGACGCCGAACGCGCCGCTGCCGCGCAGCGCCTCCTCGTCCAGCCGGCCGCCGTCGGCCAGCTCCACGCGCAGCCGCGTGATGCACGGTTCCAGGTCGACGACGTTGTCCGGTCCGCCGAGCGCCGCGAGGATCTGCTCCGCCTTCGTCACGAGACCTCCCGCCACGACGTCCGTCGTCAGCCTAGCGTGGGCCACAATGACGACCGGGCCCGGCACGACCGCCGCGGCCGCCAGAGCCGCGGCCGCCGCGGCGAGGAAGGGAGCCGCATGCCGCCAGCCACGCCCACGACGCCGTACGAGGCGTTCGGCGGGTCGGCGACGTTCACCCGCCTCGTCGAGCGGTTCTACGCGGGCGTCGCGCAGGACGAGCTGCTGCGGCCGATGTACCCCGAGGCGGACCTCGGCCCGGCGGCCGAGCGGCTCCGGCTCTTCCTCGAGCAGTACTGGGGCGGCCCGACGACGTACGGCGAGCTGCGCGGCCACCCGCGCCTGCGCCTGCGGCACGCCCCGTTCCCCATCGACGCCGCGGCGCGGGACCGCTGGCTGCACCACATGCGGGTCGCGGTGGACTCGCTCGAGCTGGCGCCGCGCCAGCACGCGATGCTGTGGGACTACCTGGAGCGCGCCGCGCACGCCATGGTCAACACGGTCGGGGGCGACGCGTGAGCGCCCCCGCGAACGGCTCCGGCGACGCCTTCGCGGACGTCCTCGGCGTGCTCGACCTCGAGGAGATCGACACCGACCTGTACCGCGGCCACAGCCTCCCGCAGCCGCACGGGCGGGTGTTCGGCGGCCAGGTCCTGGCGCAGTCGCTGCTCGCCGCCGGGCGCACCGTGGCCGCGTCCCGCCTGCCGCACTCCGTGCACGGCTACTTCCTGCGGCCGGGCGACGCGGCGCGGGACATCACCTTCACCGTCGAGCGGCTGCGCGACGGCCGCTCGTTCAGCGCCCGCCGGGTGCACGCGCTGCAGCGCGGCGCGCCGATCCTCACGATCACGGCGTCGTTCCAGGAGGACCAGCCGGGCCTCGAGCACACCGACAGCCCGCCGTCGACGACGCCGCCGCCGGAGTCGGTGCCGAGCGCCCTCGACGTGCTCGGCGACGACGACCACCCGGTGGCGACGTACTGGACCCAGGCGGCCTTCGACCTGCGCCACGTCGAGGAGCCGGTCTACCTGGGCCCGGCGTCCGTGGCCACGAGCCGGCAGATGGTGTGGATGCGCGCGCGGGGCACGGTGCCGGAGGGTCCCGGGTCGGAGCTGCTGCACCGGTGCCTGCTCGCCTACGCGTGCGACCAGGTGATGCTCGAGCCGCTGCTGCGCCGGCACGGCCGGGCCTGGACGACGCCGGGCCTGTCCATCGCGAGCCTCGACCACGCGATGTGGTTCCACCGGCCGGCGCGGGTCGACGAGTGGCTGCTGTACGTGCAGTACGCGCCGAGCGCGTCGGGCGGCCGCGGCCTGGGCTCGGCGCGCGTGTACCGCACCGACGGCACGCTGGTGGCGAGCGTCGCGCAGGAGGGCATGATCCGGGTCCCCGACGTCGGCTGAGACGGGCTCGCCGGGCGGCCCCGGGCGGGCCACCGCACACTGGGCGCATGCCGCGCCTCCGCCGTGTCCGCTCCACCGACCCCGGGTGGACCCGGCGCGGGCAGGGCCGCGGCTTCGTCTACCTCGACGAGACCGGCGCGCGGCTCACCGACCCGCTGCTCGTCGCGCGGTGCAAGGACCTGGTGATCCCGCCGGCCTGGCGGGAGGTCTGGATCTGCCCGCAGGAGAACGGGCACATCCAGGCGATGGGCACGGACGACGCCGGCCGCCGCCAGTACCTGTACCACCCGCAGTGGCGCGCCCGCCGCGACCGCCTCAAGCACGACCACGTCGTGCGGCTGGCCCGGCGCCTGCCGCGGGCGCGGCGCCGCGTCGAGGCCGACCTCGCGGCGCCCGGGTTCGGGCGCGAGAAGGTGCTGGCCCTGGCGTTCCGGCTGCTCGACGAGGCGTACTTCCGCGCGGGCGGCGAGGCGTACGCCAAGGAGAACGGGTCGTTCGGCCTGGCGACGCTGCGCCGGGAGCACGTGCGCGTGGACGCCGACGGCGTGTGGTTCGGCTACCCCGCGAAGTCCGGCCAGTGGCGCGAGTCCCAGGTGCGCGACCCGGTCGTGGCCCGCGCGGTGCGCGGCCTGCTCGCCCGCGACGACGACGGCCCCGACCTGCTGGCGTGGCGCAACGGGGACGACACCTGGCACGACGTGACGAGCGCGGACATCCAGGAGTGCGTCAAGGCGCACCTGGGCCCGGAGGCGCGGCCGAAGGACTTCCGGACGTGGCACGCCACCCTCCTCGCGGCCGCCGGGCTGGCCGAGCACGAGGTCCCCCGCGCCGAGCGCGCCCGCCGCCGCGTCGTCGCGCAGGTGGTCCGGGAGGTCGCCGAGGAGCTCGGCAACACCCCGGCGGTGTGCCGCGCGTCGTACGTCGACCCGCGCGTCGTGGACCTGTGGGAGCGGGGGCAGACGATCGGCCGACGGCGCACGCGGGCCGCCGCCGAGCGCGCGCTCGTGGCCCTGCTCGCCTGACGGGTCCGGCTACTCCATGTCCTCGAGCTGGCGGCCCTTGGTCTCCCGCACGAACCGCGCGACGAAGAGGAACGACAGCAGCGCCGCGGCCGTGTAGAGCCCGTACGCGAGCCCGAGGCCGACCTCGGCGAGCGCCGGGAACGTCGTCGAGACGAGGAAGTTGCCGCCCCACTGCGCGGCGGCGGCCAGGCCGAGCGCCGCGGCGCGGATCCGGTTGTTGAACATCTCGCCGAGGAGCACCCAGACGACGGGGCCCCACGACACCCCGAAGAACACGACGAAGAGGTTGGCAGCGACGAGCGCCACCGGGCCGGCCGCCCCCTCGAGGACGGGCTCGCCGTCGACCACGGACGCGGTCGCGAAGGCCACGGCGAGGGCGCCGAGGCTGACGACCATGCCCGCGGAGCCCACGAGCAGGAGCCGGCGGCGACCGACCCTGTCGATGAGCGCGATGGCGACGATCGTCACGGCGATGTTCGTCACCGACGTGATGACGGTCTGGACGAGCGCGTCCTCCTCCGTGAAGCCCACCTGCTGCCAGAGCGAGGACGAGTAGTAGAAGATCACGTTGATCCCGACGAACTGCTGGAACAGCGACAGCCCGACGCCGACCCACACGATCGGCAGCAGCCCGAGCGCCGGCCCGCGCAGGTCCGCGAACGAGGAGCGCGTGTCCTCCTTGACCGTCCGACGGATCTCCCGCAGCCGCTCGTCGATGCCGGACCGCAGGATCTGCGCGAGCACGGTGCGGGCCTTCCGGTGCTCGCCCTGCTGGACGAGGTAGCGCGGCGACTCCGGGATGACGAGGGCGAGGACGCCGTAGGCCACCGCGGGCACGATCTCGGCGAGGAACATCCAGCGCCACGCCTCGAGGCCCAGCCACAGCATCTCGGCCGCCCCGCCGGCCGCCGTCGCGAGGAAGTAGTCCGTCAGCAGGGCGACGAAGATGCCGGTGACGATCGCGAGCTGCTGGAGCGAGCCGAGGCGGCCGCGGATCGGCGCCGGGGCGATCTCCGCGATGTACGCGGGCGCGATGACCGACGCCGCGCCGACGGCCAGGCCGCCGACGACGCGCCACACGATGAGGTCCCACGGCCCCTGGGCGAGGCCCGAGCCGATCGCGCTGATCGTGAAGAACGCCGAGGCGAGGAGCATGACGCGCACGCGGCCGAGGCGGCCCGCGAGCTGCCCGGCGATCCACGCGCCCAGCGCGCAGCCGATGAGCGCGGACGAGACGGCGAACCCGGTGAGGCCCGCGCCCATGCCGAAGTCCGCGCGGATCGCCTCGACGGCGCCGTTGACGACCGCCGTGTCGAAGCCGAAGAGGAAGCCGCCCAGCGCCGCGACGGACGCCAGGAGGACGGCGCGCCCGGTGTCGTAGGTCTCGGTCGCCGCCGGCTCCTGCCGCGTGCCCGCCCGCTCCGCCATGGCCCGCCCCCCCCGCGTCGCACGTCCTGCGACCGTACGGCGGGGTGGGCGGGCCCACCACCGGAGGGTCAGCGGGCCAGCGCGACCCGCGAGACGGCGCCCGTGGGCGACAGGCAGCGGACGGTGCCGCGCGGGTGGTACCTGTCGTCGTCGAACGCCGCGGCGAGCTCGGCGCGGTGGGCGTCCGGGTCGAGCAGCAGCGCGGCGAGCCGGTCCACCTCCGCGAGCGCCGCGGGGTCGCCGGCCTCGACGGGCCCGTCCAGGGCCTCCATGTCCCCCCAGACGTCCCACAGCAGCAGCTCGTGGCCGTGCAGGTGGGCGAGCTCCTGGAGGACGTACCCGGCGACGAACGCGGGGCCCCGCAGCGGGAGGTCGGGGTCGACGCCGAAGCGGCGGATCCCGTCGTCGTCGATCTCGCCCGCGCGGTACTGCGTCCACACCGTGGCCGCGGTGCGGAACGGTCCGCGCGGACCGGTGTCCATGTCGGCGACGTCGAACGGGAACGACGCCGGGTCGAGCTCCGGGTCGACGCGGACCCACCGCCCGCCGTCGTGGTACTCCGCGACCACGTGGTCGACGTGGAAGTCGGGGCGGAAGTAGTCCGCGAAGCCGACCCGGGTGCGGGCGGGCACCCCGCGTTCCCGCAGTGCGGCGACGAACAGGAGCGAGAAGTCGCGGCAGCAGCCGACGAACCGCTCGGCGGGCGGCAGGGCCGTCGCGAGGTCGGTGACGCCGCGGCCGGCGAGGACGCCGAGGACGTCGGCGACCCAGCGGGTGTCGATCTCGCCCGTGCGCTCGGGCGGGTACGTCCCGGCGTCGCCGCGGTAGTGCGCGACGAGGCCGCGCACGGCGGCGGCGAGGTCGCGCGGGTCGCGCGGCGCGGTGCGCAGCAGGGCGCGCCGGTCGCGCGGGTCGGTCAGCGGGCTGTGCGCGGCCCAGTCCTTCGGGCCGGAGGGCTCCCGGGTCACGGGGGCACGCTACCCGGGCCGTCCGACGGACCGGGGCTCAGGGCCGGCGGCGCCACGCGACGGGCGGGCCGACGAGCGGCGCCCACACCGCCCGCTCCTCGTCGGTGAGCCGGCGGGGGCGGTTCGTCGCGGCGTCGAGCAGCACGACGGTCGTCGCGGCCTGCACGAACACCTGCCGGGCCGCGCCGGCGCCCGCCGTCACCTCGTAGCAGACGTCGATGCTCGCGTCGCCGAGCCGGCCGAGCCACAGCTCGACGACGACGGGCTCGCGCACGTGCGGGATCGGGGCGAGGTACTCGATCTCCTGGCGCGCGACCACCGTGACCGTGTCGGACCCGGGGCCGGCGTCGAGGACCGCCGTCGGCGGCGCCTGCCCTCCCCCGACGCCGGTGCCCGCCTCGGCAGGGTCCTGCCGCCAGAACGCGGCGATGCGGGCCTCCTCGAGGAGCGTGAAGACGGCGACGTTGTTGACGTGCCCGTACGCGTCGAGGTCGGCCCAGCGCACGGGCACGGGGATCCGCAGGCGGTCCGTGTGCACGGACCCATGCTGCCCGACGGGGCCGCCCTGCCGCGTCACGCCCGGCCCGGGCCCGTCAGCGGCGGCGCCGCGGCCGGCCGCCGCCCAGGGCCTGCGTCGCGGCGGCGCGGGCCGCGGCGAGCCGCGCCAGCACCTCGGCGACCGGTGCGGCGACGAGCCGCTCAGCCACC
>JAAZAC010000109.1 GCA_012514545.1 Actinomycetales bacterium
CGCCGAAGTGGCCGCCCTCGTCGTCGAAGGGCAGGCCGGCGTCCTGGTCGTGCGACACGAGGACGTAGAGGCGGCCGTCGAAGACGTGCGCGGACGGGTCGGCGGCCCAGAGGCCGGGGACGAGGGGCTCGCGGATGCTCCCGGTACCCTCGGCGGCGGCGCCGGACGGGCCCGAGTGGTGGTTGACGTCGGTCATGGGTCACCTGGATCGGCTCGGACGGTGCGGTGGCGCTCGAACCGCGGGCCGAGACCAAGGATAGGCGGGACCGCCGCGCGCGCACCGGGACCGCCCGGCCGACGACGCCGCTCGGTCCCGGCGGGCGGCGCTGCGCCCGGTCGCCGTGCCGGTCGGGGAGCAGTGCCGGTCGACCGGTCAGCCGGGCAGCGGGCAGGCCACGCCCGTCGAGTGCACCGGGCAGTACCCGTGCGGGACCTTGTGCAGGTACTGCTGGTGGTACGCCTCGGCGTAGTAGAACGGCCCGGCGGCGTCCGGCCCCGGCGTCCCGCCCGCGCGGCGGATCTCCGTGGTGACGTCCCCGTAGCCGGCGCGGCGCAGCTCGCCCTGGTACAGCTCGCGGGTGGCGCGGGCCGCGGCCTCCTGCTCGGGCGTCGTCCAGTAGATCGCCGAGCGGTACTGGGTGCCGACGTCGTTGCCCTGCCGGAAGCCCTGCGTCGGGTCGTGCAGCATCCAGAACGTCGCGAGCAGCTCGGCGTGCGGCAGCACCGCGGGGTCGTAGGCGACGAGGACGGTCTCGGCGTGCCCGGTCAGGCCCGTGCAGACCTCCTCGTAGGTCGGGAAGGGCGTGTACCCGCCCTGGTAGCCGGCCGCCGTCGTCACCACGCCCGGCGTCTGCCAGAACGCCTTCTCGGCACCCCAGAAGCAGCCCAGGGCGAGGTGGATGACCGCGGTGCCCTCGGGCCACGGGCCGGCCAGCGGGGTGCCCAGCACGGCGTGGGTGGCCGGCACGGCGAACGGCGAGGCGTCGCGGCCCGCGAGGGCGCGGTCGGGGGTCACCATCTGGCTGCGGAGCATCGGGGCCTCCTCGGGTGGGCGCACCCGGGGAACGCCGACGGCGGGGCCGCCTGTTCCCGGCTCGTCCCTGGGGCGCCGCGCGGGCGCGGGCGGGGCGCGCTGCCCGGGCCCCGCCCCGGCGGCACCGGCCGCCCGACGCCGCGCCCGCCGTCGGGCAGCGTCTAGCCTGAGCGCGTGACCGACCTTCCGACCGCGCCCGACTGGCGCGCCACCGGCTTCGCGACGCGGGCCATCCACGCCGGCCAGGACCCTGACCCGGCGACCGGCGCGGTGGTCCCGCCCATCCACCAGGTCTCGACCTTCAAGCAGGACGGCGTCGGCGGCCTGCGTGGCGGCTACGAGTACTCGCGCAGCGGCAACCCGACCCGCGCCGCGCTCGAGGAGGCCCTCGCGGCCCTCGAGGGCGGCGAGCGCGCGTTCGCGTTCGCGTCCGGGATGGCCGCCGAGGACACCCTCCTGCGCGCGACCCTGCGGCCCGGCGACCACGTCGTCATCCCCGACGACGCGTACGGCGGCACGTACCGCCTCGTCGCGCGCGTGCTGGGCCCGTGGGGGGTCGAGCACACCGCCGTCGACCAGACCGACCTCGACGCCGTCGCGGCCGCGATCCGGCCGGGCAGCACCCGCGTCGTGTGGGTCGAGTCGCCGACGAACCCGCTGCTGTCGATCACCGACATCGCCGCGGTCGCCGCGCTCGCGCGGTCCGCCGGCGCGGTGCTCGCCGTCGACAACACGTTCGCCACGCCGTACCTGCAGCGGCCCCTCGAGCTCGGCGCCGACGTCGTCGTGCACTCCACGACCAAGTACGTCGGGGGGCACAGCGACGTCGTCGGCGGGGCGCTCGTCGTGGCGCAGGGCGCGCAGCTGCCGGTCGGCGTCACCGGGCCGACGGGCCCCGCGCTCGCCGACGCGCTCGCCTTCCACCAGAACGCGTCCGGCGCCGTCGCCGGGCCGTTCGACGCGTGGCTGACGCTGCGCGGCCTCAAGACGCTCCCCGTGCGCATGGAGCGGCACTGCGCGAACGCGCTCGCCGTGGCGCGGTTCCTCGCCGAGCACTCCGCCGTGCGCGAGGTGATCTACCCCGGGCTGCCGGGGCACCCGGGGCACGAGGTCGCCGCGCGGCAGATGAGCGGGTTCGGCGGCATGGTGTCGTTCCGCGCGGCGAGCGCGGAGGCGGCCCTGGAGTGCTGCGCCCGCACCCGGGTATTCACGCTGGCCGAGTCGCTCGGCGGGGTCGAGTCGCTCATCGAGCACCCGGCGCGGATGACCCACGCGTCCGTGGCCGGGTCGGCGCTCGAGGTGCCGGACGACCTCGTGCGGCTCTCCGTGGGGCTCGAGGACGTCGCCGACCTCGTCGGCGACCTGGCGCAGGCGCTGGCATGACGGCGGGTCCCGAGCCGGGCGCGCGGGGCGCCGGGAGCGTCGCCGACGCCGTCCCGCGGTCGCTGCGCGTCGCCGCGGCCTGGTCGTGGCGCGTGCTGCTCGTCCTCGGCGTGATCGCCGTCGTCGTGCTCGTGCTCGCGGTGTCGAAGGTGCTGTGGGTGCCGGTCGTCGTCGCGCTGCTGCTCACGGTGCTGCTCAGCCCGCTCGTCGACCTCCTCGTCCGGCGGGCGCGGTTCGGGCGCGGGCTCGCGTCGGCGACGGCCGTCGTCCTGCTGCTCGCGTTCGTGGCCGGGCTGGTCACGCTCGCCGGGCGGCAGATCGTCACCGGGTTCGGCGACCTGTGGGCGCAGGCTCAGGCGGGCTTCGCCGAGCTGCTCGACTGGCTCGCCGCCGGCCCGCTCGGGCTCGACCGCGCCGAGCTCGACGACTACCTCGACCAGGCGGGCGCGCAGCTGAGCGAGCACTCCGGCACGCTGGTCCAGGGCGCGGTCTCCGCGACGGTCACCGTCGGGCACGTCGTGGCCGGCGCGCTCGTCGCGCTGTTCACCACGCTGTTCTTCCTCAAGGACGGCCCACTCGTCTGGGCGTGGCTGGTCCGGCTGCTGCCGGCCCACGCGCGCGAGCGGGCGCACGAGGCGGGGCGGCGCGGCCTCGTCACGCTCACCGCGTTCACGCGCACGCAGGTCCTCGTCGCGCTCATCGACGCCGTCGGCATCGGCGTGGGGGCGGCGCTGCTCGGGCTGCCGCTCGTGGTGCCGCTCGCGGTGCTCGTGTTCCTCGCCAGCTTCATCCCGTTCGTCGGCGCGATCGCGACGGGCGCGATCGCCGTGCTCGTCGCGCTCGTCGACGCCGGGCCGGGCACCGCGCTCGCGATGCTGGCGGTCGTCGTCGCGGTGCAGCAGATCGAGAGCCACGGGCTGCAGCCGTTCCTGCTCGGGCACGCCGTCTCGCTGCACCCGGTCGCGGTGCTGCTGTCCGTGACCGCGGGCTCCCTGGCCGCCGGCGTCGTCGGCGCGCTGTTCGCCGTGCCGTTCGTCGCCACGCTCAACACCGTCGTGCTCTACCTGCACGGGCGGGACACGTTCCCCGCGCTCGGCACCGACCCCGAGGGCCTGCACCGGTGGCTGCGGCACCTCGACGGCGAGGGCGCCGCGGACGGCGGGCTGCCGCCCGTCGTGGACGACGAGGAGGTCACGTCGTGACGCCCGGACCTGTCGGCCCCGCCGACGTCGCGGCGGCCGCCGCGCTGCTCGCGGGCGTCGTGCACCGCACGCCCGTCGTCGACTCCCGGGCGCTGTCCGCGCTCGCGGGCGGCCGCGTCGCCCTGAAGTGCGAGAACCTCCAGCGCGCGGGCTCGTTCAAGATCCGCGGCGCCTACGTGCGGATGTCCCGCCTCGCGCCCGCCGAGGCCGCCCGCGGCGTCGTCGCGGCGAGCGCGGGCAACCACGCGCAGGGCGTCGCGCTCGCGGCCCAGCTCCTCGGCGTGCGCTCCACGGTCTTCATGCCGGTGGGTGCCGCCCTGCCGAAGGTGGCCGCGACCCGCGGCTACGGCGCGGAGATCCGGACGGCGGGGGCGACCCTCGACGAGGCGCTCGTCGCCGCCCGCGCCTGGGCCGACGAGACGGGTGCGGTGCTCATCCACCCGTACGACCACGTCGACGTCGTCGCCGGCCAGGGCTCCGTGGGGCTCGAGGTGCTCGAGCAGGTCCCGGACGTGCGCACGATCGTCGTGCCCGTCGGGGGCGGCGGGCTCGCCGCGGGCATCGCCGCGGCCGTCGCGGACCGCGACGTGCGGGTCGTCGGCGTGCAGGCGGCCGGCGCCGCGGCGTGGCCCGGGTCGCTCGCGGCCGGGCGCCCCGTGCCGACGGGCCCCATGGCGACGATGGCGGACGGGATCGCCGTCGGCTGCCCGGGCGACGTCCCCTTCGCCGTGTGCGCGGAGCAGGGCGTGGCGGTCGAGACCGTCTCCGAGGAGGACCTCTCGCGCGCGCTCCTGCACGTGGCCGAGCGGTCCAAGCTGCTCGTCGAGCCGGCCGGCGCCGCCGGGGTGGCCGCGGTGCTCGCGGGCCTGCGCGTCGAGACGCCGGCCGTCGTCATCCTCTCGGGCGGCAACATCGACCCGCTGCTCCTGCTGCGGGTCGTGCGGCACGGGCTCGCGTCCGCGGGCCGCTACCTGCAGATGCGGGTGCGGCTCGCCGACCGGCCCGGCGCGCTCGCGGGGCTGCTCACCGAGCTCGCCGACAGCGGCGCCAACGTCATGCACGTCTCGCACGTGCGCACGGTCGTCGACCTCGCCGTGGACGAGGTCGAGATCGAGGCGCAGGTCGAGACGCGCGGCCCGGAGCACTGCACCGAGGTCGTCGCGCGCCTCCAGGCCGCCGGCTACCGCGTCCGGGAGGCGTGACCCGGGAGCGGTGGTCCGGGAGGCGTGACCCGGCAGGCCCGGGGGCGCGGCTGCCGGCTCAGCGCTGGCCGCTCAGTGCTGGAACGGCTTGGCCTCGTGGATGACGACCTCGATCGTCCGGCCCGTCGGCGTCGTGTACGACGTCGTCTCGCCCGCGGATCGCCCGACGAGGGCGGCGCCGAGCGGCGACTTGTCGCTGTAGACCTCCAGGCCCGTGCCCTCGGCGACCTCGCGGTTGCCCACGAGGAAGGTCATGCGCTCGCCACCGACGGTGGCGACCACGACCATGCCGGGCTCCACGACGCCGTCGTCCGGCGGCGCCTCGCCGACGACGGCGTTGCGCAGCAGCTCCTCGAGCTGGCGGATCCGGGCCTCCTGCTTCGCCTGCTCCTCGCGCGCCGCGTGGTAGCCGCCGTTCTCGCGGAGGTCACCCTCCGCGCGGGCGGCCTCGATGCGGTCGGCGATCTCGGCCCGCCCCACGGTCTTCAGGTGCTCCAGCTCGGCCTTGAGGCGGTCGTGCGCCTCCTGGGTCAGCCAGGTGGCAGAGGTCGTCTCGGCCACGGTCACTCCTCTCGGCCCGCGTGGGGTATGGGTCTGCGTGCGTGTGCTCGGGGTTCGCGCCGGGTCGCCGCGCCCGTGCGCGGCGGTTCGCGTCAGGTCGCGTCAGCCCGTGGGTCGGGTCCCACGGCCCGGCCTGCGAAACGCCCATCATACCAACTCCGGGGCCCGGACCTCGGCAGGGGCCCCGGGTCGGCCCCGGGGAGCTGCCGGCCCGCGCCGGGGCTCAGTCGAGGGCGCAGGCCGTCACGGTGCCCGTCACGGCGCGCTCGGAGGTGCGCACCGTCGTGGTCAGCCGCACCCGCGCGTGCTCACTTCCCGGCACGTCCACCGTCACGACGCCGACCTGGGCGTGGCTCGCGTTGAGCGCCTCCACCCGGCACGTCGCCGGCCGGGCGGGGTCCGTCCGCGAGACGTCGAAGGTGACCTCGACGGCGTCGTCGCCCAGCACGCGGAAGGCGACGTCGTGCCCCTGGATCGGCGGCGTCGACCGCAGCCCGAACCACGCCGCCGCGACGAGGGCGGCGACGAGGGCGAGGACGAGCGCGGCGGTCCGGGCCGCGCGTCGGCCGGGCCGGGACCCGTACCGGTCGGGCGGCGGGCCGGGCGGGGGCGCGTCGGGCACCTCGGGCGCGTCGGGCACGTCGGGCAGGGCCTCCTCGGGCGGGCGGCCGCCGGGCCGGGTTGACAGCGGGGGCCCGACGGCGCGTGGATGGTCCGATCCTGCCGTATCGGGCGGCCCCCGGGCGGGCCCGGCACCGGATCGGGCACGATGGGTCGCCGGTGCCACACCGACCGAGAGGAGCCCGCGTGAGCGAGCGACGGGGACTGCGGCTCATGGCCGTGCACGCGCACCCGGACGACGAGTCGAGCAAGGGCGCGGCCACGAGCGCGCGGTACGCCGCCGAGGGGGCCGACGTCCTCGTCGTCACGTGCACCGGGGGCGAGCGGGGGAGCCTGCTCAACCCGCGCTACCCGGACCCGCCGTCGTCGCCCGAGGCCATGACCGCGCTCCGCCGGGAGGAGATGGCGGCGGCCGCCCGGGCGCTCGGCGTGCGGCAGCACTGGCTCGGCTTCGTCGACTCCGGACTGCCGGAGGGCGACCCGCTGCCCCCGCTGCCCGAGGGCTGCTTCGCGCGCGTGCCGCTCGAGGAGGCCGCCGCGCCGCTCGTGGCGCTCGTGCGCGAGTTCCGCCCGCACGTCATGACGACGTACGACCCGAGCGGCGGCTACCCGCACCCCGACCACGTCATGTGCCACAAGGTCGCCTACGAGGCGTACCACGCGGCAGGCGACCCCGAGCGGTACCCGGGCGCGGGCCCGGCGCCGTGGCAGCCGCTCAAGCTCTACTACAACCACGACTTCTCGCTGCGGAAGATCCGCACCGTCCACGAGGCGCTGCTCGAGGCGGGGCTCGACTCCCCGTACGGCGACTGGGTGGAGTCCCGCGAGGCCCGCGAGATCCCGGAGCGGCAGGTGACCACGCGGGTGCACGTCGCCGAGTGGTTCCCCGCGCGGGACGCCGCGCTGCGGGCGCACGCCACGCAGATCGACCCGGAGGGCTTCTTCTTCGCGGTGCCCCGCGACCTCGAGGCGCGCGTGTGGCCCGTGGAGGAGTTCGAGCTCGCCGACGCCCGCGTCCCCGTGAGCCTGCCCGAGGACGACCTGTTCGCCGGCATCGACCCGGAGGAGCACCCATGACCGCCCCGACCGTCCGCGCCCTCGCGCTGCTCGCCGCCCCCGTCGTGGCCGCGGTGACGGGCACGACGCCGGGCCCGACCGCCCCCGCGCCCGCCTCCTCGGGCCCGGGCATCCTCGGCTTCCTCGTCACGTTCGCGCTGGTCGTGGCGTGCATCCCGCTCTTCCTGTCGATGACGCGCAAGATCCGGGGCGTGCGCTACCGGAGCGGCGCGGACGCGCCCGAGGGCTCGGCCGCCGGTCCGGGCGCCGATGGTCCCGACGGCGCACCCGACGCGGGCCCCGACGGCGCGCCCGACAGCGCTGCGCACGAGGCCGCCGACGGCGCCGCGGGCGAGCCGGCGGAGCCGGGCGACCGACGGGCGTGAGGGCCTGCGCCGTCGCGTTCCGCGCGGGCCGGGACGCCCGCGCGAACGCGGCGCGCGCGAGCGCGGTCGTGCGGGCGGCGGCCGCCGAGGGCGCCGACCTCGTCCTGCTCCCGGAGTACGCGGGCGCGTTCGACCCGCGCGGGGTGGGCCGGGACCTCGCCGAGCCGCTCGACGGCGCCTTCGTGACCGCGCTGCGCGAGGCCGCCCGGGCGGCCCGCGTCGTCGTCGTCGCGGGGACCCTCGTGCCCGCGGGCGACCGTGCGGCGGGCGAGGTCGTGGCCCTGGGCGCCGACGGCGAGCTCCTCGGCACCTACCGGAAGGTGCACCTGTACGACGCCTTCGGGCGCCGCGAGTCGGACGACCTCGTCGCGGGCGACCCGGCGGCGCCGCCGCTCGTCGTGCCCGTCGGCGGGCTCGCCGTCGGCGTGCTGACCTGCTACGACGTGCGGTTCCCGGAGTCCGCCCGGCGGCTCGTCGACGCGGGCGCGGACGTGCTCGCCGTGCCGGCGGCGTGGGCCGCCGGCGAGCGCAAGGCCGACCAGTGGGAGACGCTCGTGCGCGCCCGGGCGATCGAGAACACGTGCTACGCGCTCGGCGCCGTGCAGCACGGCCCGGGCGTCACCGGTGACGCGCTCGTCGTCGGGCCCGACGGCGCGGTGCTCGCCCGGGTGGACGCCGTCGCCCTGGCGACCGCCGAGCCCGCGACGGACGCGTGGGCGGCCGCGGACCTCTCGCCCGCCGAGGTGGCGGCGGTGCGCGAGCGCAACCCGTCGCTGGCGAACCGGCGGTACGCCGTCGTGCCGCGCCCCGGGCCGCGGGCCTAGGGGGTCGGCGCGCTCGTCAGCCCGCGCCGTAGGTCGCGATGCTCACCGCGACGTAGTGGCACGTGAAGCCCGCGACGGTGAGCGCGTGGAAGATCTCGTGGAACCCGAACCAGCGGGGGCTCGGGTTCGGCCGCTTGAGGCCGTACACGATCGCGCCGACCGTGTACGCGATGCCGCCCGCGATGACGAGCCACAGGACGGCGGGCCCGCCGGCGTCGGAGAAGTCCGGCAGGAACCACACGGCGACCCAGCCGAGCGCCACGTAGATCGGCACGTAGAGCCAGCGGGGCGCGCCCAGCCAGAACACGCGCATGAGCAGCCCCGCGAACGCGCCCGACCACACGATGACGAGCAGGTTCCGCTTCGTGGGCCAGTCGAGGAGCAGCACCGTCAGCGGCGTGTAGGTGCCCGCGATGATGAGGAAGATGTTCGTGTGGTCCATGCGGCGCAGGACGCCGGCCACGCGGGGCGACCACCGGCCGCGGTGGTAGACGGCGCTCGTGCCGAACAGCAGCACTGCGGAGACGCCGAACACGACGTTGGCGAGCCGGGCCGGCGTCGTCGGCGAGAGCGCGACGAGGACGATCGCGGCGGCCAGCACGAACGGCGCCACGCCCGCGTGGATCCAGCCCCGCAGGCGGGGCTTCACGGCGTCGAGGGCGGCCGCGGCGCGCTCCCGCACGCCCTCGCCCGAGCCGGTGTCCGCCGTCGTCGACATCGGTCTCCTCGTGTCGTCGTGGGGTGGGGGCTCGCGGACGACCGCGAACCTACGCCCGCGTAGGTTACTGCATCCGCCGGTGCCGTTCGGCCCGTTCGGCCGCCTCCACGAGACCTCCACGGCACGCCCCGGGCCGGTGGGCCGCCGCCCGGCCGCGGGCGGTACCGTGACACCGACCCGCCCCAGGACGAGGACGACCGCATGCGCCTGCCGCACCCGCTCTACGGCCTCTACGAGCGCCGGCTGGCGGCCTCGCTGCGCACCGCGACCCTGCCGCGGCACATCGGCGTCATCCTCGACGGCAACCGCCGCTGGGCGCGCAGCGTCGGGCTGGACAAGTCGAGCGGCCACCGCCGCGGCGCCGACCACATCGCGGAGGTCCTGCGGTGGTCGGAGGAGGTCGGCGTCGAGGTCGTCACCCTCTGGATGCTCTCGACGGACAACCTCAGCCGGGAGCCCGAGGAGCTCGCCGAGCTCGTCGGCATCATCGTCGACGCCGTCGGCGACCTCGCGGCGACCGGGCGCTGGCGGCTGCAGGTCGTCGGCGCGCTCGACCTGCTGCCCCCCGAGGCGGTCACCGCGCTGCGGGCGGCCGAGGAGCGGACCGCGAACGTGCAGGGCATGCACGTCAACGTCGCCGTCGGGTACGGCGGCCGTCGGGAGATCGCCGACGCCGTCCGGTCCCTCCTGCGCGAGCACGCCGGCAACGGCACGTCGCTCGAGGAGCTCGCCGACCAGATCACCGTCGAGCACATCGCCGAGCACCTCTACACCAAGGGCCAGCCCGACCCGGACCTCGTCATCCGCACGTCCGGCGAGCAGCGGCTCGGCGGCTTCCTCCTGTGGCAGAGCGTGCACACGGAGTTCTACTTCTGCGAGGCGTACTGGCCGGACTTCCGGCGCGTGGACTTCCTGCGCGCGCTGCGCTCGTACGCGGCGCGCGAGCGGCGGCTCGGGCGCTGAGGCCCCCGGGCGCGGTCGCCGGGGCCCCGCCCGGGCGGGGCCCCGCGGCGGCGTGTCGGCGGCCGACCGCCCCGCGCGGCGTCGTAGCGTCCGCCGTATCGGATGCGTCCAGCCGGAGGGAGCCCCATGAGCCGGACGTTCGTGCTCGACACCTCGGTCCTGCTGTCCGACCCCCGGGCGATGCTCCGGTTCGCCGAACACGACGTGGTGCTCCCCGTGGTCGTCATCACGGAGCTCGAGGCGAAACGGCACCACGCCGAGCTCGGGTTCTTCGCCCGCAGCGCGCTGCGCCTGCTGGACGACCTGCGCGTCGAGCACGGCCGCCTCGACCACGCGGTGCCGGTCGGCGACGGCGGGTCCCTGCGCGTCGAGCTCAACCACGTCGACCCGACGGTCCTGCCCGCGGGCTTCCGGCTGGGGGACAACGACAGCCGGATCCTCGCCGTCGCGAAGAACCTCGCCGACGAGGGCCGCGACGTCACGCTCGTCTCGAAGGACCTGCCGCTGCGCATCAAGGCGGCGGCGTGCGGCCTGACGGCGGAGGAGTACCGCGCGGAGCTCGCCGTCGACTCCGGGTGGACCGGCATGACCGAGCTGCACCTCGCCGAGGAGCAGATGAGCGCGCTGTACCAGGCGGAGCAGCTCGAGCTCGCCGACCTCGACCTCACGGGCCAGGACCCGGGCCCGCTGCTGTGCCACACCGGCGTCGTCGTGCACTCCCCGCGGGGCTCCGCGCTCGCGCGGGTGACCGAGGACAAGCGCCTGCGGCTCGTCCGGGGCGACCAGGACGTGTTCGGCCTGCACGGGCGCAGCGCGGAGCAGCGGATCGCCGTCGACCTGCTCCTCGACGAGTCGATCGGGATCGTCTCGCTCGGCGGCCGGGCCGGCACGGGCAAGTCGGCGCTCGCGCTGTGCGCCGGGCTCGAGGCCGTGATGGAGCGCCGCCAGCACCGCAAGGTCATGGTCTTCCGGCCGCTGTACGCCGTCGGCGGGCAGGAGCTCGGCTACCTGCCCGGCACCGAGGCAGAGAAGATGAACCCCTGGGCGGAGGCCGTGTTCGACACGCTCGGCGCGGTCGTCTCGCGCGAGGTCGTCGAGGAGGTCCTCGACCGCGACCTGCTCGAGGTCCTCCCGCTCACCCACATCCGCGGCCGGTCGCTGCACGACGCGTTCGTCATCGTCGACGAGGCCCAGTCGCTCGAGCGCAACGTGCTGCTCACCGTGCTGTCCCGGATCGGGCTGAACTCCCGGGTGGTCCTCACGCACGACGTCGCGCAGCGCGACAACCTGCGCGTCGGCCGGCACGACGGCGTCGCCGCCGTCATCGAGGCGCTCAAGGGCCACCCGCTCTTCGCGCACGTCACGCTCACGCGCTCCGAGCGCTCGCCGGTGGCGGCCCTCGTCACCGAGATGCTCGAGGGGATCGAGGTCTAGCCCCGGGTCACTCCGGCGGCCGCGTCATCGCCAGCACGTCGAGGGCCGCGTCGAGCTGGGCCTCGGTGATCTCGCCGCGCTCGACGTAGCCGAGCTCGACGACCGCCTGCCGCACCGTGATGCCGCGCGCGACGGCGTGCTTGGCCACCTTCGCGGCGGCCTCGTAGCCGATGACGCGGTTGAGCGGCGTGACGATCGAGGGCGACGACTCGGCGTACGCGCGGGCCCGCTCGACGTTCGCGGTGATGCCCGCGACACACCGGTCGGCGAGCAGCCGGCTCGCGTTCGCGAGCAGCCGGATCGACTCGAGGAGCGCCTGGCCCATCACCGGGATCTGCACGTTGAGCTCGAAGGCCCCGCTCGCGCCGGCCCACGCGACCGTCGCGTCGTTGCCGACCACCCGCGAGCACACCATGAGCACGGCCTCGGGGATGACCGGGTTGACCTTGCCCGGCATGATCGACGACCCCGGCTGCAGGTCGGGCAGCGCGATCTCCGCGAGCCCCGTGTTCGGGCCGGAGCCCATCCAGCGCAGGTCGTTGCAGACCTTGGTCAGGCTGACGGCGATGGTCCGCAGCGCGCCGGACAGCTCCACGAGGCCGTCCCGGGCGCCCTGCGCCTCGAAGTGGTTGCGGGCCTCGACGAGCGGCAGGCCCAGGTCGTCCCGGAGCGCGTCGATGACGTGCGCCGCGAAGCCGGGCGGGGTGTTGATCCCGGTCCCGACGGCGGTGCCGCCGAGGGGCACCTCGGTGAGCCGCGGCATCGCGGCGGCCACCCGCTCGCCCCCGAGGTGCACCGTCGCGGCGTACCCGGAGAACTCCTGGCCGAGCGTCACGGGCGTCGCGTCCATGAGGTGGGTGCGCCCGGACTTGACGACGTCCGCGAACTCGGCGCCCTTCGCCTCCAGCGCGCCGCCGAGGTGCTCGAGCGCCGGCAGCAGGTCGTGCACCACCCCGAGCGCGGCGGCGACGTGCACCGACGTCGGGAAGACGTCGTTGGAGGACTGCGACGCGTTGACGTGGTCGTTCGGGTGCACCTCGCGGCCCAGCCGCGCCGACGCGAGCGTCGCGAGCACCTCGTTCATGTTCATGTTCGACGACGTGCCCGACCCGGTCTGGTACACGTCCACGGGGAAGTGCTCGTCGTGCGCGCCGGCGGCCACCTCGTCGGCGGCGGCGGCGATGGCGCCCGCGACGTCGTCGGGCAGGACGCCGAGGCGCGCGTTGACGAGTGCGGCGGCCTTCTTGATCCGGGCGAGGGCCTCGATGTGGCGCCGCTCGAGCCGTGTGCCGGAGATGGGGAAGTTCTCGACGGCGCGCTGGGTCTGGGCGCGGTAGAGGGCGTGCTCGGGCACCTGGACCGTGCCCATCGTGTCGTGCTCGAGGCGGAACCCCGGGGCCGGCTGCGTGGGAGACGTCATGCCCCCATGCTCCCATCGCCGGGCCCGAGGTCGACCGGCCCGCGGGCCACCTCCGGCACGACGCGCCCCTCGACGAGCTCGTACGTCGCGCCGACGACCGCGCACGTGCCCGCCGCGACCGCGCGCGCCACGACGACGGAGTCCTCGACCAGCTCGCGGACGGTCGCGCGCACGTGCCGGCGCACCGCCTCGTCGTCGGGAGCCTCGCCCAGGTCGGCGACGTGCGGGCGGATCCGGTCGACGATGCCGCGGACGTACCCGACGGGCTCCCGCCCCGTGCGGACGTGGTCCCGCGTCGCCGCGACCGCCCCGCAGCCCCGGTGCCCGAGGACGACGACGAGCGGCACCCCGAGGAGCGCGACGCCGTACTCGATCGACCCGAGCACCGTCACGTCGGGCACGTGGCCGGCGGTCCGCACGACGAACAGGTCGCCCAGCCCCCGGTCGAAGATGATCTCCGCGGCCACGCGCGAGTCGGAGCAGCCGACGAGGACGGCGTAGGGCCGCTGCTCGTCGCGTACCTCCGCCCTGCGGTCCGCGCCCTGCGAGGGGTGCTCCACGGTCCCGGCGACGAAGCGGGCGTTGCCGTCGGCGAGGACGCGCCACGCCTCGGCGGGCGTCAGGTCGGCTGGCACGCCGAGCATCCTGGCAGGCCGCCCCCGACCGCGCGCGCCCGGCCCGGTCCGTGGGCGGCCCCGGCCCCGCCGCGCGCGAGCCCGCCCGTTCCGGTGGCGCGCTCGCGCGGACCGGGTTCCCATGAGTCCTGTGAGGGGGTGCGCGATGGGGCGACGAGGGGGCGGGCGCCGCCGACCGGTCGCGTGGGCCGGGGTCGCCGCGCTCGCGGGCGGCCTGCTGGCGGCGTGCGGCGGCGAGTCCGGGCCGCCCGTCGTCACCTGGTACACCAACCCCGACGCCGGCGGGCAGGAGCGGATCGCGCAGGCGTGCACGGAGGCGGCCGAGGGCGCCTACGTCATCGAGACCGCGGGGCTGCCGCGTGAGGCCTCCAGCCAGCGCGACCAGCTCGCCCGGCGCCTCGCGGCCCGGGACGACTCGATCGACCTCATGAGCCTCGACCCGCCGTTCATCCCCGAGTTCGCCAACGCCGGGTTCCTCGCGCCGATGCCGCCCGAGGTCGCCGAGCGGGTCAGCGAGGGCGTCGTCGAGGGCGCGCTCCAGGGTGCTTCCTGGGAGGGCGAGCTCGTCACCGTGCCGTTCTGGGCGAACACCCAGCTCCTCTGGTACCGCACCTCGGTCGCCGAGGAGGCGGGCGTCGACCCGTCCGCGGGCCCGGTCACGTGGGACCAGCTCATCGAGGCGGCCGAGGCGACCGGCACCTGGCTCGGCGTGCAGGGCACCCGGGCGGAGTCGCTCACCGTGTGGATCACCGCACTCGTCGCGGGCGCGGGCGGTCGGATCATCGAGGACCCGGCGGCGCCCGCGGACGAGGTCCGCATCGCGCTCGACACCGACGCCGGCCGCGAGGCCGCCCGGATCATCTCCGAGATCGGGCGGCGGGGCCTCGGCGGGCCCGGCCTGCCCACCGCCGACGAGAACGCCACCTTCTCGATCTTCCAGGGCGACCGCGGGTCGTTCATGGTCAACTGGCCGTTCGTCTGGCCCGCCATGCAGTCCGCCGTCGAGGCCGGCCAGCTCGACGGGGCCGTGCTCGACGACGTCGGCTGGGCGATGTACCCGGCGACCGTCGAGGGCCAGGACGCGCGGCCGCCCTACGGGGGGATCAACCTCGCCGTCGGGGCCTTCTCCGACCACGTCGACCTCGCCTACGCCGCGGCCGAGTGCATCGTCGACCCCGCGAACCAGGCCGAGTACTTCATCAGCGACGGGAACCCGCCGTCGAGCACCGCCGCCTACGACGACCCCGCGGTGCAGGAGGCGTTCCCGATGGCGGACCTCATCCGCGAGTCCCTCGAGCAGGCCGCGCCGCGGCCGCAGACGCCCTACTACAACGAGGTCTCCGGCGGCCTGCAGCAGACCTGGCACCCGCCGTCGTCGGTCGACCCCGACCGCACGCCCCGCCGGGCGGGCGACTTCATCACCGCCGTCCTCCGGGGGGAGCAGCTCCTGTGACCAGCACCGTTCCCGCCGGGGCCGCCGCCCGCGCGGCCCGGCCGCCGGGCGAGGGCCGCCGTCCCGCGCCGTTCCGCTCCGACCGCGTGCGCGCGGAGGGGCGCCTCGGCTGGTGGCTCGCCGGCCCGGCCTTCGTCGTCATGCTCGCCGTCACGGCCTACCCGATCCTGCAGGCCGTCTACGAGTCCCTCTTCTCCTTCCGCCTCACCGCGCCGGACGAGCGCCGGTTCGTCGGGCTGGGCAACTACGCCGTCGTGCTCACCGACGAGGTGTGGTGGCGCAACCTCGCGGTGACCTCGCTCATCACGGTCGTGACGGTGGTCGTGGAGCTCCTGCTGGGGTTCGCGCTCGCGCTCGTCATGCACCGCGCGGTGCAGAGCCTGCGCGGGATCCTGCGGACGGCGATCCTCGTGCCCTACGGGATCATCACCGTCGTCTCGGCGTTCGCGTGGTTCTACGCGTTCGACATCAACAGCGGGTTCGTCAACTCCTGGTTCGACTGGGTGCCCGGGATCGACGCCGACCTCAACTGGTTCGCCGGCACCGGGACCAGCCTCACCGTGATCATCCTGTCGGAGATCTGGAAGACGACGCCGTTCATCTCCCTGCTGCTGCTCGCCGGCCTCGCGCAGGTGCCCACCGAGCTCGAGGAGGCCGCGAAGGTCGACGGGGCGACCTGGTGGCAGGTCCTGCGGCGCGTCATCGTGCCGAACATGAAGGCGGCGATCATGGTCGCCGTCCTGTTCCGCGCCCTCGACGCGTTCCGCATCTTCGACAACGTCTTCATCATGACGGCCGGCGCGAACAACACCGAGGTGCTGTCGC
>JAAZAC010000110.1 GCA_012514545.1 Actinomycetales bacterium
CCCGCCGCGACGCCGACGACGACCTGGATCCAGCCGAGGAACCCGACGACCGTTAGCGCCGAGTAGATCCCCGCCATGTACAGCGCGTACATCGCGGCCGTGACGACGAGGAACGTCGTGCCGATCGCGACGACGCGGCGGCGGTTCGCCGTCCGGACGACGATCGTCAGCAGCACCGAGATCACCCACAGCGAGCACGGGTTGATGCCGTCGACGAAGCCGATGATGATCGTGGAGACGAGGAGGTTCTGGTCGTCGAGCGAGATCGTGCCGATGAGCGGCACCTCGATCTCGGCGCCCGTCTGGTCGGGCGCGCAGACGAGCTCGTCGGACGAGCACGTGCCCGTGCCCGGCGAGCCGTAGACCCCCGGCGGGACCCGCTCGCCGCGGGAGGCGAGGTCGATGGCGGCGGCGACGTCGTCGCGGATCGGGTCGGTCCAGCCGATCCACACGCGCTCCCCGATGACCGTCACCGGCACGCCCGACGCCTCGAAGCCCAGCTCCCGCCCCGCGGCGGCGAACAGCTCGCGGTTGTCGGCGTCGTCGAAGACCTCGTACGCGGTGACGACGATGTCGTAGCGCTCGCCCATCTCGTCGAGCCACGCGCGCTCGGCCTTGCACTTCGGGCACGTGCTCCCGTACCAGAGGGTGACCTCGACGGTCTCGCCCTCCGCCGCCGTCGGGGCGGCCGCGGAGAGCCCGGGCGCGGCCGCGCGGGCGCCGGCGGGGGCGGCCGGGTCGGCCAGGGCGGCCGTCGTCGGGAGGACGACGGCGAGCGCGGCGAGCGCGAGGGCCGCGAAGGCACCGGCGAGCGCCGGGACGGCGCGGAGGCGGGCGGGCGCGCCCGGGCGGGCGGCGGCGTCGGCCATGGGCGACCTCCAGAGGGCGCGGGGGACCACGCTGGTCCGCCCGGCCATTCTCGGCCACGCCCTGCGGGCGCCGTGGGAACTACGTCCCTGGCCCGCGCGCCCGCGTCGGCGGGTCGGTGTCGGCGGGTGGGTGTCGGCAGGTCGGTGTCGGCGGGTAGTGGCCGGCCGGTCAGTACTCGGCGAGGTCGACCTCGAACCAGACGGTCTTGCCGTCGGGCGACTCGTGCACGCCCCACCGGTCCGACATGGCCTCGACGATCGCCATGCCGCGCCCCGCCGGGGCGATCGGCTCGGGGTGGAGCACCACGGGCCGGCGCAGGACGCTGTCGCTCACGGCCACGCGCACCCGGTCGTCCTCCAGGGCGAACTCGATGCGGATGGGGCGCTCGGGCGCGCGCTGCGTGCCGTGCAGCACCGCGTTCGCGAGCAGCTCGGAGGCGAGGAGCTCGACCACCTGGTTGGCCATGCCCGTCACGCCGGCCTCGGCCGCGACCCGCACGACCCAGTGCCGGCCCACGGCCACGGAGCGGCGCTGCGGGGGGAGCTCGAGCGCGAGCTCGTCCTCCGGCGCGGGCGCCTCGGCCGCCTCGCGGGCGTCGGGCACCGGCCGCGGCTGGGGCACGTCGTCGCCGGCCACCAGCCGGAGGGGACGGCCCGTGGAGGTGCGGCGCGCGGGCTCACCGCTCATGACCGCTCCTCCCCCTCCGTCCCGATGCGCGCGCCCCCAGGTCGGCACTGTCCCAGGGTGCACCAGCCTCGGGCCGACGGCGCGCCGAGGGCGGGTGAAGTCGGGCGAGTCGGCACGATTCACCCGCTCCCTCTGCCGGGCCCGCGCCCGGGCCGCCGGCGGCGGGGAACTCGCCGACCCGCCCGGGCGTTGACGCTGACCCGGAGGTGCCATCGTGCCGCAGACCCTGACCCCGCTCGACCCCGACCTGCCGACCCTGCGCGGCGACCTGCCCGCCGCCCTCGCCCACCCCGCCGACGACCCGCTCGCCGAGCTCGACCGCCAGGTCGACGCGCTCGTCGCGCTCGGGGTCGCCGCGGTGGCGGGCCTCGCCGCCGACGACCTGCGGGCGGCCGTGGCGCCCCTGCGGGACCGCCTGCCCGACGCCGTCGCGCGCCCCAGCGGGGCCCAGGACCCCGACGACCGGGTGCCGTTCGTGCTCGTCGTCCCCGCCGACCCGAACGACGCCGTCCCGGCCATGCGGCGCGGCGGGCGGCACGGCGTCAGCGTCCTCGGGCGCGAGGAGGCGACCGGCTTCCGGCCGCTCGACGACGTCGCGGTGCCCGCCGGCCCCGCCTACCTGCTGCTCGACGTCGACACCGGCAGCGACCTGCGCGGCGAGGCGCCCGCGACGGCGCTCGAGGTGGTCCGCGGGCGGGGGCGCACGCCCCTGACCATGGCCGAGGGGATCGCGCTCGTCACGGTGCGACCGGACATGCTGCGGCCGAACCGGTGCTTCTCGCTCCTCGCCTCGCGGGACGGGAGCAAGCGCGTGCCCGCCGTCTGGATCAGCGAGCGCCGGCCCAAGCTCGGCTGGTGCTGGGACGGCAACCCGCACACGTGGCTGGGGTCGGCGTCGGCGGCCGGCCGGCTGGGCGCCGACGGCTGACCGGCGGGCTCAGTAGCGCGGCTCGATGAGCCGCGGGATCCCGGGCGGCGCGGCGGCGGACAGCTCGAGGTACTTCGCCTCCGCTCGGTGCAGCCGCACGTGCTCGTCGAGCGTCCACGTGGGGCCGTTGCGCAGCACCGTGCCGCAGGAGCACTCCAGCCAGACCGTGCCGTCCGGGTCGCGGTGCAGCGTGCCGACCGTGTAGTGCGCCGAGCGGGCCCGGGCCTTGGCGTCCCGGAGGGCGGCGCTGACGGGCTCGGTGAACGGCTCGGTGAACGGCTCGGGGTCCGGCGTGGGGTCCGGCGTGCTCATGACCCCCCAGTGTGGCCCATCGGTGCGGCGGGCGGCGCCACGCGGGGGGCTGCGCCCGACCGTCCGCGCGCCGGACCCGCCCGGCCGGGGTACGGTGACCGCCTCATGCCGCAGCCACCCGTCGTGTTCGTCCACGGCCTCAGCACGTCGTCGGCGATCTGGTCGCACCAGCTCGCCGTCCTCACCGAGGCCGGGCACCCGTGCGTCGCCGTCGACCTGCCCGGGCACGGGCGCCGGGCGGACGGGCGGTTCACGCTCGACGCCGCGCTCGCGGCCATCGACGAGGGCGTGCGCGGGCTGCCGGCCCCGCCGCTGCTCGTCGGGCTGTCGCTGGGCGGGTACACCTCGCTCGCGTACGCCGCCCGGAACCCCGACGCCGTCGCGGGCGTCGTGCTCTCGGGCTGCTCCACGGAGATCCGCGGCTGGCCGCTGCGGGCGTACTCGCGCGTCTCGCCGGTCGTGGCGCGCGTGCTGCGGCGGGCGCGCGAGACGTGGCACGTCGTGACGGACATGCTCACCGCGATGCACGGGCACTCCTCGCTCGCCGATCTGCGTCGGCTGCCCGTCCCGCTGCCCGTGTGGTTCGTCAACGGGCGCTGGGACGTGCTGCGCTTCGGCGAGCGGCGCCTCGTGGCCGCCCGGCCGGGCGCGCGCCTGCGGGTCCTCCCGCGCGCCGGGCACGACGTCAACACGCACGCGCCCGTCGCCTTCACGCGCGTCCTCCTCGAGGTGGTCCGCGACCTCGGGCGGGTGAGCCCGACGGCGGCCCTCGCGCCGGCCTGAGCCCCTCCCCTGTTCGCCCGGTCGCCACCGGGCATACCGTCGGGGCATGTGCCGGAGCATCCACACGCTGCACAACCTCGAGCCCGCCGTGACCGAGGAGGAGGTGCGCGCCGCCGCCCTGCAGTACGTCCGCAAGGTCGCCGGCACCACCCGGCCCTCCCGGGCCAACGCGGCGGCCTTCGAGCGGGCGGTCGACGAGGTCGCGCACGCCACCGCGCACCTCCTCGCGCACCTCGTGACGAGCGCCCCGCCCAAGGACCGCGAGGCCGTGGCCGCCAAGCGGCGAGCGCGCGCCCAGGCGCGGTACGCCGCGGCCGCGCCGTCCGCGACCACGGTCTGAGGCCGTGTGAGGTCGCCCGAGGCCGTCTGAGGCGCCTTAGGCCCGCCTCAGGCGGGATCAGTCGTCACGAACCGGTCATCCGCCCGATCCGCCGCCCCCGGCCTCAGCACCAGTGTTGAGGCATCGACGAGGAGGCAGAGATGACCACGATGTGGGGGCCCGCGCTCGACGCGGAGGTGGACTACCGGCGCGCGACGATGATCGCCGTCGCCCGGAGGCGGCGCGGTCGGCGCGCCGGCCGTGCGCGGTCGCGCACGGCCGGGGACGTACCCGGCGGCTCGGCCCGCCGGGCGCGTCCGGCCCGGCCGGCCGGCGTCCCGGCGGTCGCGGGCGCGGGGTCACGCGCCGCCGTCGGGGCGTTCCGCAGTGTCGGCGACGCCTGACACGATCGGGGGCATGACGACCCTGGGACCGTTCGTCGCCCGCGAGGACGAGGTCGGCCGGCTCACGGCCGCCCTCGCGCGCGCGGGCGAGGGCGACCCCGGGGTCGTGCTCGTCGGCGCGGACGCCGGCGTCGGCAAGACCCGCCTCCTCGCGCACGTCTCCCGGATCGCCGTCGAGCAGGGGGCCACGGCGGTGACGGCGGCGTGCGTCGACCTCGGCGAGGTCGGATTGCCGTACCTGCCGTTCGCCGGTGCGCTGGGCCAGCTCCACGCGACGCCCGCGGCGCAGGAGACCGTCGAGGAGGTCGCCCGGACCCGGCCCGCGCTCGCCCGCCTCCTGCCGGGGCTGGGCGCGGGGGCCGCGCCCCGCGCGGAGGACGAGACGGGCCGCCTGCAGCTCTTCGACGGCATCGCGGCGACGCTCGCGGCCGTCGGCGCGCCCGGCCGGCCGCTGCTCCTCGTCCTCGAGGACCTGCACTGGGCGGACCCCTCGACGCGGGACGTCCTGCGCTACCTCGTCGCCCGGCTGCGCGACGAGCACCTGCTCGTCGTCGGCACGTACCGCACGGACGACCTGCACCGCACGCACCCGCTGCGGCCCTTCCTGTCGGAGATGTGGCGGCACGCGCGCGTGGAGCGCATCGACCTCGCCCCCTTCACGCCGCCCGAGCTGCGCGAGTTCGCCGCCGCGGTGCGCGGCGCGCCGCTGCCCGACCCGGACTTCACGCAGGTGCTGCAGCGGTCCGAGGGCAACGCGTACTTCGCGGAGGAGCTCCTCCAGGCCGGCGACGGGAGCGCGCTGCCCTGGTCGCTCGCGGAGGTGCTCCGGTCGCGGGTCGAGCGGCTCGACCCGGACGTGCAGGAGCTCGCGCGCGTCGCGAGCGTCGGCGGGCGGATCGTCAGCGAGCCGCTCCTGCGCGCCGTCGCGGAGCACCACACGGCCGGCGACGTCGACCGGCTCCTCCGGGAGGCGATGGCCGCCAACGTGCTCGGCTGGGAGGAGGGCCGCGTCGCGTTCCGGCACGCGCTGCTGGCCGAGGCCGTCTACGAGGACCTGCTGCCCGGCGAGCAGGTCCGGCTGCACCGCGCGTACCGCGACGCGATCCTCGCGGACCCGTCGCTCGCCTCCGCCGCCCGGCTCGCGCACCACGCGACCCGCTGCCAGGACACGGCGACGGCGCTCGTCGCCTCCCTGCGCGCCGCGGACGAGGCGGCGTCCGTCGTCGCGCCGCAGGAGGAGCACCGCCACCTCGAGAAGGCGCTCCGGCTCTGGGCGTCCGTGCCCGACGCGGCCGACGTCGCCGGCACCACGCGGGTCGCCGTGCTCGAGCGCGCGGCGGGGGCGGCGAGCCGGTCCGGCGACCACCCCCGCGCGGTCGCGCTCGGCCGCGAGGCGCTGACCGAGCCGGTGGACGACCCGGTGCTCCGCGCGCACCTGCGGGTGTGCCTCGCGCGGCACCTCCTCGGGCTCGAACGCGAGCGGGACGCGCTCGAGCAGGCACGCCTCGCGCTCGACGAGCTGCCCGACGACGCCCCGCCCGGTGCCCGCGCGTGGGCGCTCGCCACGCACGCCCGCACGCTGCTCGTCACCGAGCGGGACGACGACGCGGCCCGGGACGCCGCCGAGCGCGCCGCCGCGGTGGCCGACGCCGCCGGCGACGCGGCCGCCGCGGCCGACGCCCTCGCCACGCTCGCCGTGCTCGTGGTGGACGACCCGGACCACGCCGCCCGGCTCCTCATCGAGGCACGCGAGCGCGCCCGGGAGGCCGGCGACCTCGTCACCGAGCAGCGCTGCCACCACAACCTCGTGACGACCTACTACTACGCCGGGCGGCTCGAGGAGGCCGCGGCCGCCCTCGACGCCGGCTTCGCGCGCAACCGCGAGACCGGTCTCGAGTGGTCCGACTTCGGGATGTCCCACCTGTTCTTCGACCGGCTGGTCCGGTACTGCCTCGGCGACCTCGGCGTGCCCGAGGCCATCAGCCCGACCCACCCGGTGTCGCGCGCCGCGCGCCGCGACACCTCGCTCGAGCCGCTCATCGCGGTCTTCGACGCGGTCGCCCTGTACTCCGCCGTCGCGCGCGGCGACGAGGACGCCATCGCCCGCGGGCAGGCCCTGCGGCCCATGTGGGAGCGGGACAGCCAGGTGGCGCTCCTCTCCGGCGGGCCGACGATCGACGCGCTGACGTGGGCCGGCCGCCTCGACGAGGCCGTGCAGCTCGCCACCGAGCTCATCGAGCACCTCGGCCGCACCTGGGACGACTACTTCCTCGGCGGCATCTGGCTCGCGGCGCTCGCGATCGCCGCGCTCGCCGACGGCGCGGAGGCCGACCGGCGGGCGGGCGTCGACCCCGCGCTCAAGGTGCGGCACGGCGACGAGCTGCTCGAGCGGGCGCGCGCGGCGGCGGTGCGCGGCCGACCGCGCGGCGGGCGGCTCGGGCCCGAGGGCGTCGCCTGGCTGCGCCGGGCGGAGGCGGAGCACGCGCGCCTGGCCGGCACCGCCGACCCGGAGCTGTGGCGGCGGGCCGTCGAGGCGTTCTCCTACGGCTACCGGTACGAGGTCGCCCGGTCGCGGTGGCGGCTCGCGGAGGCGCTCCTGCACGCGGGCGACCGGGACGCCGCCCGGGCGGAGCTCGACGTCGCGCACGCGGAGGCCGTGGCCATGGGCGCCCGGCCGCTCGCGGAGGCGACGGCGGCCCTGGCGCGGCGGGCCCGGCTCGACGTGGCCGCGCCCCACCGCGGCGAGGTCCTCACCGACCGCGAGGCCGAGGTGCTCGAGCTCGTCGCGCAGGGGCTCACGAACCGCCAGATCGGCGAGCGGCTGTTCATCAGCGGCAAGACGGTCAGCGTGCACGTGTCGAACGTCCTCGCCAAGCTCGGGGCGACGAGCCGCGCCGAGGCCGTCGCCATCGCCCACCGCCGCGGGCTGCTCGCCGGCTGAGCGGGTGCGCGCGGGCCGGCGCGGCGCACGCAGCGCACGCACGGTCGACGCCGTGGGAACCGCCGTCTAGCGTGATCGCATGGCGACGAAGGCACCCGCGGTCGAGCTCGAGGTCGCCGGGCGGACCGTGCGGGTGACGAGCCCCGACCGCGTCGTCTTCCCCGCCCGCGGGCTCACCAAGCTCGACGTCGTGCAGTACTTCGTCGCCGTCGGCGACGGGATCCTGCCCGCGCTGCTGCACCGGCCCACCACGCTCGAGCGCTGGCCGAAGGGCGTCTTCGAGGGCGCCGTCATGGCCACCCGCGCCGACAGCCGCGGCGACGCGTTCTACCAGAAGCGGGTGCCGAAGGGCGCCCCGGACTACGTCGAGACCGCCACCATCGCGTTCCCGAGCGGCCGCACGGCCGACGAGGTCGCCCCCACCGAGCTCGCCGTCGTCGCGTGGGCGGCCAACCTCGGCACGATCACCTTCCACCCGTGGCCCGTGACCCGGGACGACGTCGAGTCCCCCGACCAGCTGCGCATCGACCTCGACCCGCAGCCCGGCACCGACTTCGCCGACGCCGCCCGGGTGGCCCCGCACGTCCGCGAGATCCTCCACGAGATGGGCATGGAGGGGTACCCGAAGACGTCGGGCGGCCGCGGCGTGCACGTCTTCGTGCCGATCCAGCCGCGCTGGACGTTCACGCAGGCCCGCCGCGCCACCATCGCCCTCGGCCGCGAGCTCGAGCGCCGCCTGCCCGACGAGGTGACGATCACGTGGTGGAAGGAGGAGCGCGGCCGGAAGATCTTCGTCGACTACAACCAGATGGCGCGCGACCGGACCATCGCCTCGGCGTACTCGATCCGGCCCAACCCCCGCGCCACGGTCTCCACCCCGCTGCGCTGGGAGGAGCTCGCCGACGTCCACCCGGACGACTTCGACGTCGCCACGGTCCCGGCGCGGCTCGCCGAGGTCGGCGACCTCTTCGCCCCCCTGGCGGCCGGCGCGGGCGACCGGTACTCGATCGAGCCGCTCCTCGAGCTCGCCGACCGGGACGAGCGCGAGCACGGCGCGGGCGACCTGCCCTACCCGCCCGAGTACCCGAAGATGCCGGGCGAGCCCAAGCGCGTGCAGCCGAGCCGGGACCGCGACCGGCCCCGCTGACTCAGGCCGGCGCCGGGCCGGTGCTGTGCCGCACGACCAGCTCGGTCGGCAGCACGACGTGCGGCGGCTCCTCCTGCGAGCCGTTGCGGTGCCGCGCGATCGCCGCCGTCAGCTCGGCCGCCGCGGCGCGCCCCTTCGCCACGACGTCCTGGCGCACGGTCGTCAGCGCGGGCCGGGCGCGCCGCGCGATCTGGGCGTCGTCGAACCCCACCACCGAGACGTCGTGCGGCACGTGCAGGTCGAGGTCCTGCGCGGCGCGGACCGCGCTCCACGCGAGCGTGTCGGAGAAGCAGAGGATCCCGGTCGGCCGGTCGTCGGCGTCGAGCAGGAGCCGCGCGCCCTCGTACCCCTCGCGGTCGGTGTTCTCCCGCACCTGGACGGCCGTGGTCCGCACGCCCGCCGCGGCGAGCACCTCCCGCCACGCGGCGGCCCGCTCGCGGGAGACGAAGTCGCCCCCGACCTCCTCGCCGTCGGGCACGAGCCCGTGCGGGCCGTCGAACGCCACGGTGAGCAGGCCGACGTGCCGGTGGCCGAGCGCGACGAGGTGCTCGGCGCCCTGCCGCCCGCCCGAGCGCTCGTCGACGGTCACGCTCGCCGCGCCCGGGGTCGGCTCGCGGTCGACGTACACGAGCGGCAGCCGGCGGCGCACGAGCCAGTCGAGCGCGGCCGCGCCGTCCGGGCACGCGTAGACGAGCGCGCCGTCGATCGGCACGTCGCGCGCGGGGATCGCGTCCGCGGAGCCGTACAGCGGCAGGAGCGTCACCGCCAGCCCGGTCGGCGCCAGCTCCTCGGCGACCGCGCCGAAGAACGTCGTCGCGACGTCGTCCCGGAAGGCCGTCCCCATGGAGTCGGTGAGCAGGATCCCGACGGCGCCCGTCGTCCCGCGCGCGAGGGCCCGGGCGGCGGGGTCGGGGCCGACGTAGCCGAGCTCGGCCGCCGTGGCGAGGATCGTCTCGCGCAGCGACGCGGACAGCTGGTCGGGGCGCGAGAACGCGTTGGACACCGTCATGCGGCTGACGCCGACGCGGTCGGCGATCGTCTGCAACGTGACGCGGGCCATCGGTCCTCCCTCCGGGCTGGGCGACAGCGTAGTGGTGACGCTCCCACCATGGTCCGGGGACGTCACGGCAGGTCCACCTCCGCGCACGCGTCGGGGACGACGCTCGCCTCGGACAGCACGTCCGCCGCCCGCTGGCGGGCATGGTTCCAGCCCGCCACGCCCGTGGCCGGCGGGAGGTGCCGCGCGCCCAGGAGGCACGAGCGCAGCGGCTCGTCGAGGCGCGCCGCGGCCGGGACGGCGTCGGCGGACAGGCCCTGCAGGTAGGCGACGTCGAGGGGGATCTCGTGCTCCGCCGCGGCGTTGACCCGCAGCACCAGCGCGTCCGGGTTCGTCGCCGCGAGCGCGAGCAGCATCGCCGCGCCCACGCCGACGACGGCGCGCGGCAGCCACCGCCCCCGCCAGCGCACCCCGGCGGCCATGACGCAGAGCACGACGACGCCGAGCGCCGCCTCGACCGCCAGCACGAACAGCCGCAGCCGGGTGAGCCCGAACGCCTCGACGTAGAGGCTCATGCGCTGCAGCGCCGACGCCACCACGCCCAGCGTGCCCACGCACAGCGCCGCGAGCGCGCCCGAGGTCGCCGCGCGCTCCGTGCGGGCCGCGCGGGGCGCCCGACGGGCGGCGAGCGCCACGACGACGAGCGTCAGCACGGTGACGACGACGAGCTGGCCGAAGCCCTGGCGCGCGTACTCCGCGTACGTCAGGCCGACCGTCTCGAGCACGTGGCGGTGCCCGCCGAGCAGCGCGCTCACCTGCAGCCCGAGGAAGCCCAGGACCAGGGCCGCCAGCGACCCGACCGGCACGAGCCACTCCCCGAGCCCGGCCGGACGGGGCGCGCGCGGGCGCAGGTCGCCCCACGCGGGCGGTGCGATCGCCAGGTGCGCGGCCGTGGCCGCCACCGCTGCCACGAGGACCCCGACGGCGATCCGGGCCGGCGCGAGCTCCAGGTCGATTCCCGTCAGGTAGGCCGCGAACAGCCGGTCGGCGCTCGCGAGGAGGGCGCCGAAGAGCCCGAGCAGCACGACCGTGACCGCGAGGCTGCGCAGCGCCGCGAGCACGTCCCGGCGCCGGCCGCCGAGGCCGCCCGCCACCCCGCGGGTCGCCCACGGCAGCGCGCGCACCAGCCCCGCGACCGCGGTGACCGGGAGCGCGAGGAGCGCGGGCACCGACCGCGCGTCGGCCACCGCGACGGCGCCCGTGACCAGCGAGCCCAGCAGGCACAGCGCCACCAGCCACGGGGCGTCGAGCAGGGCGGGCACCGCCGCGAGCGCCGTCGCGGCGCCGACCAGCCCCAGCCCGGACGCCGCCCGCCGGCGCACCAGAGCCGGGACCGCGGGCAGCCACACGCCCGCCGCCACGACCGCCGCGCCGAGGCCCGGCCGGTGCCCGACGACGAGCGCGCCGCCCGCGACGCCGACCAGCCCCACCCCCGCGAGCACGCGCGGCGGCGCCGCGCGCCGCGCCTCGGCCCAGAAGTCGGTGAGGGCCCGTGCGAGGGGGGAGGGCTCCGCCGTCGGGCGGACGGCCCAGGGATCGACGTTCGGGACGGTCGGCGCGTCGCTCATGCTCGTCACGCTAGGGAGCCGGGCCACCCCTCGGCGGGCCGTCCGCGGACGGGTCTCGTGGAAGGTCTGTGCACGTCCGGGCAGGTCTGTGGACGTGCCTCACGGAGTGTGGCGACCGTGTGACGGCCCGGCCGCCGGGCCCGCCCCGGGCCGCAGCGCGACGGCCCCGTCCCGGCGTCGGGCCGGGGACGGGGCCGCTGTCGGAGCCGCCTTGGGGAATCGAACCCCAGACCTGTTCATTACGAGTGAACCGCTCTACCGACTGAGCTAAGGCGGCGCGCTCGCCGCCCAGGGCGCGCGAGCGGGTCTACTGTACCCAGCCCCGGCGAGGGCTCCAAAGCGCGATCCGCGGCGCCCTCAGCAGCTCGCGCCGCCGTCGGGCAGCTCGCCCGTCAGCAGGTACGTCTCGACGACGTCGCGCACGCAGTCGCCGCCGCGCCCGTAGGCCGTGTGGCCCTCCCCGTGGTACGTGAGGAGCTCGGCGGACTCGAGCTGCTCGGCCAGCCGCACCGACCACTCGTACGGCGTCGCCGGGTCGCCCGTCGTCCCGATGACGAGGATCGGGGCCGCGCCCGGCGCGTGGATCTCCTGCCGCACGCCCGTCGGCGGGAACGGCCACGTCTCGCAGCCGATCGCCATGCCGAACCGCTGCCCGAACGTCGGGGCGACCGTCTCGACCTCCTTGGTGAAGGTCACCAGGTCCTCGTAGTCCCGCTCCACCATCGGGTAGTCGAGGCAGTTGATCGCCTGGAAGGCGATCATCGAGTTCGACGTGTAGCGCCCGTCGCTCGTGCGGTCGAGGTAGATGTTCGCCAGGTCGTGCAGCGTCACCGCCGTGCCCTGGGTGAGCGCCTCGTCGAGGGCCCACGTCAGGTAGGGCCAGGAGCCGTCGTCGTACAGCGTGACGACGATGCCGTAGGAGGCGAGCGTCCCGTTGACCTCGGCGTCCCCCGCGGGGATCGGGTCGACCTCGGCGCGGGCGACGAGGTCCGCGACCTGCGCCATGCCGGCCTCGACGGTGCCCTCGAGCGGGCAGTCGGCGCCGCGCTGGCAGTCCTCGACGTACGCGCGCAGCGCGTTCTCGAAGCCCTCCGCCTGGCCGATGACGAGGTCGTCGTTCGACATCGACGGGTCCAGCGCGCCGTCGAGCACCAGGCGCCCGACGTTCTCCGGGTACAGCCCCGCGTACGTCGCGCCGAGGAACGTCCCGTACGAGAAGCCGAGGTACGACAGCTGCTCGTCGCCGAGGACCGCGCGGATGAGGTCCATGTCGCGCGCCGCGCTGATCGTGTCCACCTCGCCGAGCAGCGGGCCGGTCTCCTCGAGGCAGACGGCGGCGAAGTCGGCGAGGCGCTCCCGGGCCGCCTCGACGTCGGCCTGGCTCGCCAGCGGGAAGTCGGTCGTGAGGAACTCGTCGACCACCTCGTCCGGGCCGCACTCGACCGCCGACGACTGGCCGACGCCCCGCGGGTCGAACCCGACGACGTCGTACGCGTCGAGGACCGGGTCGCCGATGACGTAGCTCACCGCCGACGAGAGGAACTCGATGCCCGAGGCGCCCGGGCCGCCCGGGTTGACGAGCAGCGAGCCGAGGCGGGCCTCGGCGTCGCGCGCGGGCGCCCGCTCGAGGGCCAGGTCGATCGCGCCCGCCGACGGGTCGTCCCAGTCGAGCGGCGCGGCGATCGTCGCGCACTCGAAGCCCTCGCCGCACTCCGACCACGTCACCGTCTGCCCGTAGAACGCGTCGAGGCCACCGTCGGGGTCGACGGTCGGCCCGTCGGTGGGCCCGGTGCCCGCGGAGGGCGTGGTCTGCTCCTTCGGGCCGACGCACCCGGCGAGCAGGAGCGACGCCGCGAGCAGGGCGACGGCGACGCGGGAGGGGCCGGAGGGACGGGCGGGCCGGACGGGGCGGGCGGGCCGGACGGGGCGGGCGGGGCTCGGCACGGGCTCCACCGTAGCCCGTTCGGGGGACGGGCACGGACCCGGCGGGCGGCCTGCGCGGCGCGTCCCGGGGGCCTCAGCCCTTCAGCCCTGGGGCCGCGGGCGTCAGCCCTGCGGGCGCAGGGCGACCGCCATCGCCTCCATGGCGAGCAGCGGCGCCACGTTCCCCTCGAGCCGCTCGCGGGCCTCGGCGATCGCGTCCATCCGGCGCAGGGACTGCTCCGGCGTCGACTCGGCGGCGAGGCGCCGCACCTCGTCCTCCTCCGCGACGTTGACGAGGTCCACGTCCGCGCCCAGCTGGACCACCAGCACGTCCCGGTACAGCGACAGCAGGTCCACGAGCGCGCGGTCCAGCACGTCGCGCTGCGCGCGCGTCGCCCGCCGCTTCTGCTCCTCCTCCAGCTGGCGCACCTGCGCGCGCAGCGCGGGCGGCAGCGCCCGCCCCTCCTCCGCGCCGAGCGTGCGCAGCAGCGCCGCCCGCTCCGCGGCGTCGCGGTCCGCCGTCGCCGCCTTCGCCTCGGCCGCCGCCACCTCCACGAGGTCCGCCGCCGCGAGCACCGCGTCGCCCACCCCGCGGATGCGGGCGGCCAGGCGCAGCGTCCGGGCGCGGCGCTCCCGGGCCTCCGGGTCACGGGCGAGCCGGCGCGCGAGGCCGATGTGGCTCTGCGCCGCCCGCGCCGCCGCGTCGGCCACCGCCGGGTCCACGCCGTCGCGCACGAGGAGGGCCGCGACGTCGGCCACCGGCGGGACCCGCAGCACGACGCCCCGGCAGCGGGACCGGATCGTCACGACGACGTCCTGCGGGCTCGGGGCGCAGAGCAGCCACACCGTCCGGGGCGGGGGCTCCTCGATCGCCTTGAGCAGCACGTTCGAGGTGCGCTCGGTCATCCGGTCCGCGTCCTCCAGCACGATGACGCGCCACCGGCCCTGCGCCGGCGAGCGCGACGCCACGCCGATGAGGTCGCGCACCTCCTCGATCGAGATCGTCACCTTCTCCGTCGCCACCACGGTGACGTCCGCGTGGGTGCCCGCCATCGTCGTCGTGCAGTCCGGGCAGGCGCCGCACCCGCCCTGCGCGCACTGCAGCGCCGCCGCGAACGCGCGCGCGGCCACCGACCGGCCGGAGCCGGGCGGCCCGGTGAGCAGCCAGGCGTGGGTCATCGCCTCCAGGTCGGCGGCCGCGTGGCGCAGCACCGCCACGGCCTCCGGCTGCCCGACGACGGCGTCCCACACGCTCACGGCGTCACCCCCAGCAGGGCGGCCACGCGCTCCCGCACGGTCGCCGCGATCGCCTCGGCCGACCGTGCGGCGTCGACCACCAGCCAGCGGCCCGGGTCGGCCGCGGCGCGGTCGAGGAACGCCCGCCGGGTGCGCTCGTGGAACTCCACGCCCGCGCGCTCGAGGCGGTCCGGGGCGCCCGTGAGGCGGCTCAGCCCGACCCGGGGGTCCAGGTCGAGGAGCACCGTGAGGTCCGGCAGCAGGCCCTCCACGCCCCACAGGTTGATCCGCTCGACCGCCTCCGCGCCCAGCTCGCGGCCCACGCCCTGGTAGGCCACCGACGAGTCGAGGAATCGGTCGGTCAGCACGACCGCGCCCCGCTCGAGTGCCGGCCGGATGACGGTGGCCACGTGGTGCGCCCGGTCCGCCGCGTAGATGAGCGCCTCCGCGCGCGGCGCCACGTGGTCGCCGTGCATGACCACGCGCCGCAGCTCCACCCCCAGGGGGGTGCCGCCCGGCTCGCGAGTGGTCACGACGTCGCGGCCCCGCCCGGCGAGCCAGTCGGCCAGGAGGCGCAGCTGCGTCGACTTGCCGACGCCGTCGCCCCCCTCGAACGAGACGAAGACGCCGGCGTGCTCCCGCGGCGCGGGGACGGCGTCGGGCAGGGTCACGGCGCCAGGCTAGTCGGCGCGGCCGACGCGGCCGGGCCCACTCACTCCCCCGGGTACACGACGCCGACCTGGCGGCGGATCTCGTCCATCGTGCGCATCACCTCGAGCGTGTTCTCGAGGGTGATCGACGGCGACTCCGTCTCCCCGGCCGCGATCCGGCGGGCAACCTCGGCGGCCTGGTACTGGAACCCGCCGTCGACCGGCTGGAAGAAGTCCCAGGTGGCGCCGTCGTCGCGGATCACGGTGAACGACGTCGGGCGGTAGAAGTCGCTGTCGATCTCGATGCGGCCCTCCGAGCCGAAGATCACGGCGGTGGTCGCGGTCCGGGCCAGGGAGGTCGTGTGGAGCGCCGCCTGGACGTCGGGGCCGAAGCCGAGCGCCATGCTGATCTGGCCGTCGACGCCGGTCGGGGTGAGCGAGCCGAGCGCGGTGATGCGGTCCGGGACGCCGAGGACGTCGTGGGCGAAGCTCACCGGGTACACGCCCAGGTCGAGCAGCGCGCCGCCCGCGAGGCGCGGGTTGTGGATGCGGTGCTCGGCGGGCAGGTGCGCGAACGCCTGGCCGTGGTCCGCGATGAGGCCGACCGGCGTGCCGATGTCCCCGCGGCGCACCAGGGCGCGCAGCGCGACGACGTGCGGCAGGAACCGGGTCCACATCGCCTCCATGCAGAAGACGCCGGCGGCGCGGGCCGCGTCGACGACCTCGCGGGCCTCGGCCTCGTTGCGCGCGAACGACTTCTCCACGAGGACGTGCTTGCCCGCGGCGATCGCCAGCAGGGCGTGCTCCCGGTGCTCCGAGTGCGGGGACGCGACGTAGACCGCCTCGACGTCCGGGTCGGCGACGAGCGCGGCGTAGTCGCCGTGCACGTGCGGGACGTCGTACTCGGCCGCGAAGGCCGCCGCGCGCTCACGGCTGCGGGAGCCCACGGCGACGATCTCGGCCCGGGTGTAGCCCAGGACGGCCCTGGCGAACACGTGCGCGATCCCGCCCGGCCCGAGGATCCCCCACCGCAGCGGCGGCGCGGTGCGCGGGTCCGGGGCGTGGGTGGGGACGGGGGCGGCGGACGACGTCGGTGTGGTCATGGTGTGCACGGTAGCGGCCCCGGGGCGCGGGGCCGAGAGGCGCCGGGCGGCGTCTCGCGGCCGGGGCGCGGCCGGGGCGCGGCCGGGGCGCGCGGGGCCGAGAGGGCTAGCCTCGGCCACGTGGCCGCACGAGTGCTGGTCTGCGGGCTGGCGACGCTCGACGTCGTCCAGACGGTCGAGCATGTGCCGGGGCCGAACGAGAAGGTCGTGGCGACCGGGCTCGCGGTGGCCGCGGGCGGGCCGGCCGCGAACGCGGCGGTGACGTGCGCGGCGCTCGGGGTGCCGGCGCGGCTCGTGACGCGGGTGGGTGGGGGGCCGCTGGGCGCCGCGGTGCTCGGCGACCTGGCCGCGGCGGGCGTGGAGGTCGTGGACCTCGCCGGGCCGGGGGACACGCCGCCCCTGTCGACGGTGCTGGTGACGCGGGCGACGGGCGAGCGGGCGGTCGTGTCCGTGAACGCGACGCGGGTGGGGAGCGGGGCTGAGGGCGGCGGCGATGGTGGGGGCCGCGGGGCCGGCGAGGTGCCCGACGGCGTGTGGGACGGCGTCGGGGTGCTGCTCGTCGACGGGCACCACCTGGACCTGGCGGTGCCGGTCGCGCGGGCGGCGCGGGTGCGCGGGGTGCCGGTGCTGCTCGACGGCGGGTCGTGGAAGCCGGGGCTCGAGGAGCTGCTGGCGCTCGTGGCCGTCGCCGTGGTGTCGGCGGACTTCGCGGTGCCGGGGGACGCGGCGGTGGCGGGGGACGCGGCGGTGGCGGGCGGCACCGGCGACGTGCTCGCGGACGTGCGCGCGCTCGGGCCGTGGCTCGTGGCGCGGTCGGCGGGGCCCGGGCCGATCGAGGTGCTGACCGGGCCGGGGGACGGACGGCGGGTGGGCGTGCCAGTGCCGCCGGTCGCCGTCGTCGACACTCTGGGCGCCGGCGACGTGCTGCACGGCGCGCTGGCCGCGTGGTGGGCGGCTCGGGAGCCAGGAGGGACGAGCGACCCCGTCGACGGGATCCGGTGGGCGGGCGCGGTCGCCTCGGCGTCGTGCGCCGCGCCGGGCGCGCGCGGCTGGGCGGCGGACGCCGCGCTCGTGGCGCGGCTGCGGGGCGAGCTCGGCGTCTGAGGTCTGAGGCCGCTGTGGACGGCGCCCGGAATGTCGGTCTCCGGGACTAGGGTGAACACGTGTTCGAAGGGCGCGTCGCGTCGATCCCGGCGGAGCCGTGGGTCGACGTGCACGTGCCCGGACCGAGGGAGACCTCCCCCGCGGAGGGACAGGTGCGCGCCGCCGTCGCAGCGGTCGAGTCGCGGGAGGCGGCGCTGCACACCGCCCTCGGCTCCGCGCCGTCGCCCGCGCTCGTCGAGACGCTCCTGGCCGTCGAGGCGCCCGAGGCGTCGGACGCCGTCCTGCTCGAGGCCGTCGCCGCGTGGGAGCGCGTCGCGGCCTGGGCGGCCTCCCGGCAGGCGGTGCTCGTCGAGGAGCTCCGGGTCCGGCGTCGGGCGCAGCGGCAGGAGGAGTTCGCCGGGGACGAGGTCGCCGCCCGGCTCGCGGTCACGCGGCGGGCGGGCGAGGCGAAGATCGCCGACGCGTCGTGCCTCGCCCGCGTCCCCGTCGTGTGGGACGCGCTCGACGGCGGCCGCATCGACCCGTACAAGGCGCGCGTCCTCTGCGACGAGCTGCTCGCGCTGCCACCGGCGCTCCGCTTCGACGTGGCGGCGGAGGTCGTGCCACTCGCGGACACGCTCACCGCGCCGCAGCTGCGGGCGCGCATCCGGCGACGGGCGATCGCCGCGGATCCGGCGGCCGCCGCCCGGGCGCACGAGCGCGAGCGGGCGAGGCGCTTCGTCGCCGTGGAGCCCCTGAGGGACGGGATGGCGTGGCTGCGCGCGTTCCTGCCCGCACCCGACGCGGTGGCGGTCCACACGACGCTCACCGCGATCGCCGACGCGCAGGGCAGCGACGACCCCCGACCGATGGACGCGCGCCGTGCCGACGCGCTCGTCGACGTCGTCACCCGCTGGCTCGACGCCGGCACCACGCCCGACGGGCGGCCGCTCCCCACGAAGCACCGCCGGCGACCGCACCTGCAGGTCGCCGTCGCCGCGACCACCCTCGCCGGGGCCGACGACGCGCCCGCCGAGCTCGCGGGCTACGGCCCGGTCACCGCGGACGTCGCCCGGGACATCGCCGCGCGCGCCGCGTGGAGCGCCGTCACGGTCGACCCGCGGACGGGCGAGATCCGCGCGGCCGGGCCATCGGCCGGAGGCGGCCGGCGCCGGGCGGAGCCCGGGTACCGCCCACCCCAGGCGCTCGTCGACGACGTCGTCGCGCGGGACCGCACCTGCACGTTCCCGGGCTGCCGGGTCCCCGCGGTCCGGTGCGACATCGACCACGCGGAGCCGTACGACCCGAGCCGGCCGGCCGACGACCAGACCGTCCGCGAGAACCTCCACGCCCTGTGCCGCCACCACCACCGACTCAAGACGCACGGCGGCTGGGCGGTCGAGCGCGACGACGCCACGGGACTGACCCGATGGACCGCGCCGACGGGGCACGCGTACGTCCGCGCGCCGGAGCGCGCGGTCGAACCGCCGGACGCCGGTGGGGCGGAGCCCGGTGGGACGGTCGGGCACGGTGGGCCCGGCGCCGACGGGCGGCCACCGCCCGGGTGACCTGGCCCGCCCCGCTCAGGCGGCGGCCGTCGTCCTGCCCGCCGGCGCGCCCGGCCGCAGGGCGCTGCACCCGGCCTCCCACGCCGCGAGCATCTGCGCGCCGGCGAGACCGTCGACCGCGAGGTACGCGGCGGCGCCCCACAGGACGTCGTCGCGCACCGCCGGCTCCGCCTCGGCGAGCGCGCCCGCCAGGTCGCGGCCGGCGATCTGCTCGTGCACCGCGTCCGCCTCGACGTGCTCGTCGAAGTAGAACGTGACGTCCGGGCCGTAGCCGAGGCGCCGGAAGCCGTTGCCGTACTTGCGGCACGGGACGGACGACGTCATCTCGAACGCGGCGAGGTGGCCGGCGATCGCCCCGCGCAGGCGACGGTGCAGGCCGAACAGGCTCATCAGGTTGACGTTCGCGAGCGTCGGCGCGGGCACGAGGTCCACGTAGGCGCCATAGGCGTCGTCGAGGCCCAGGGCCCGCATCGTCCCGGCGAAGAGCTCGGAGTGGACGTGGCCGGGCCGGCCGCCGCCGTACTCGTCGGCCTGCACCTCGATGAGCGCGGACTTCGGGCGGCCGCTGAGCCGGGGCAGCGCCCAGCTGTGGGGGTCGGCCTCCTTGAGGTGGTAGATCGACCGGTGGACGACGAACTCCCGCAGCTGGGCGTCCGTCGCCTTCTTGGCGACGTAGCCCGAGAGGCTGGGCCCGCCGTCGTCGCCGGTGATCTCGAAGAGCGCCTCGGCCACCTCCGCGGCGGTCCGGGCCGGCGTGTCCGGCACGGGCACCCGCTCGCGCACCGCCGCCTCGAACGCCTCCTCCACGACCGCCCGCGCGGCCAGGAGGTCGGGCGCCCACTCCCACCGCTCGTCGACGCCGTCGAGGCCGCGGTAGTGCAGCTCGTACATGACGAGCAGGGCGAGCTGGACGTCGTCGTCGGCGAGCACGTCGGCGGTCGCGGACACCGCCGCCTCGGCGGCCGCCCGCACCTCGGGCACCGGGCCCGGCGCGCGGCGCAGGGCCACCGCGAGGGCCTCGGTCAGCGGACCGCGGGCGGTGGGGAGGCGCATGGAACTCCTCGGGTCGGGGGTGGTGGGGATGGGTGGGCCTGTGCCGAGAGTCGCATCCGGCCGCGGCCCCCGCATCCGCTCGCACGCCGCCGGGCCGCTCCGCCCCCGACGCGCGGGACCGCGCCTCCGCCGGTTGACTGGGCCCATGACGACGGACCGCCCCACCGGCTGGGCCAGCGTGACCGCGTGCCCGCACGGCCCGCTGCTCGTGCGCGGCGACGTCGAGATCCTCCTGCCCGACGGCACGCCCGCGCCCCGCCGCCGGCGGACCGTCGCGCTGTGCCGCTGCGGCGCGTCGGGCATCAAGCCGTACTGCGACGGCTCGCACAAGGTCGTCGGGTTCCGGACGGACGACGAGGTCGCCTGAGCCCGGCCCGACCGGCCGTCAGCGCTTCGACGGCGCCTTCCGCGTCGTGGTCCGCCGTGCCCCGCCGCGGGCTCCGCCCCGCTTCGCCGGCCCCTTCGCGCGCTTCTCGGCGAGCAGCTCGGCGGCCCGCTCGAGGGTGACCGTCTCGACGTCGTCGCCCTTGCGCAAGGTGGCGTTCGTCTCGCCGTCGGTGACGTACGGGCCGAACCGCCCGTCCTTGACGACGACGGGCTTGCCGCTGACCGGGTCGGTGCCCAGCTCGCGCAGCGCGGCGGTCGACGCCGCCTGCCCGCGGCCGCGCTTGGGCTCGGCGTAGATCGCGAGTGCCTCCTCGAGCGTGATGTCGAAGATCGCGTCCTCGCTGGGCAGGGTCCGCGAGTCGGTGCCCTTCTTCAGGTAGGGCCCGTAGCGGCCGTTCTGCGCGGTGATCTCCTCGCCGGTGGCGGGGTCGACGCCGACGACGCGCGGCAGCGAGAGCAGCCGCAGCGCGTCCTCGAGGGTGACGGTCTGCAGCTGCATGGACCGGAACAGCGACGCGGTCCGCGGCTTGGGGGCCGCGGCGAGCCGGCGCTTGCGCTCGGCCGCGGAGATCCCCTCGGGCAGCTCGGGCTCCGGCAGGATCTCGGTCACGTACGGCCCGTACCGGCCGTTCCGGGCGACGATCGTCGTCCCGGTGGCGGGGTCGGTGCCGAGGACGCGGTCGCCGTCGGGCTGGGTCTCGAGGAGCTCGCGCGCCTTGGCGAGGGTGAGCTCGTCGGGCGCGAGGTCCTCGGGCACCGAGGCGCGGCGTGGGCTGCCGTCCTCGCCGCCCGGGCCGGTGACGCCGGCGGTGTCCTCGACGTACGGCCCGTAGCGCCCGACCCGCAGCACGATGCCGTCGCCCAGCTCGACCGAGTTGACCTCCCGGGCGTCGATGTCGGGGTGGCCGGCGACGAGGTCGCGCAGGCCGCCACCGTCGGGCCCCGCGCCGCCGTTGCCGAAGTAGAAGCGCGTGAGCCACTCGACGCGGTTCTTGCGGCCCGCGGCGATCTCGTCGAGGTCCTCCTCCATCGCGGCGGTGAAGTCGTAGTCGACGAGCCGGTCGAAGTTCTCCTCGAGGAGCCGCGTCACGGCGAACGCGAGCCAGCTGGGCACGAGGGCCTGCCCGCGGTTCGTCACGTACCCGCGGTCCTGGATGACGCCGATGATCGACGCGTACGTGGAGGGCCGGCCGATGCCGCGCTCCTCGAGCGCCTTGACGAGGCTGGCCTCGGTGTAGCGCGGGGGTGGGGAGGTCCGGTGCCCCTCGGGCTCGAGGGCGTCGGCGGCGAGCCGGTCCCCGGTCGCCATCTGCGGCAGGCGGGTCTCGCGGTCGCCCCGTGCGCCCCCGACGCCGGCGCCCGCCTCGTCCGCGTAGCGCTCGGCGTCGCGGGACTCCTCGTAGGCGGCGAGGAAGCCCCGGAACGTGATGACGGTGCCCGACGCCGCGAACACGGCCGTCGTCGGCCCGTCGCCGCCCGGCGGGGTCGCCTCCGCGCCGAGGCGCACCGAGGCGGTCGACCCGGTGGCGTCGGCCATCTGCGAGGCGATGGTGCGCTTCCAGATGAGCTCGTAGAGGCGGAACTGGTCGCCGGAGAGCTCGCGGGCGACCTGGCCGGGGGTGCGGAAGTGGTCGCCGGCGGGGCGGATGGCCTCGTGGGCCTCCTGCGCGCCCTTGTTCCGGGCGGTGTAGACGCGGGGCCGGTCGGGCACGTACTCGGGGCCGTAGAGCTCGGCGGCCTGCCGGCGGGCGGCGTCGGTGGCCTGGGCGGACAGCGAGGGCGAGTCGGTCCGCATGTAGGTGATGTAGCCGTTCTCGTAGAGCGCCTGGGCGACGCGCATGGTCTGCCGGGAGCCCATGCGGAGCTTGCGGGCGGCCTCCTGCTGGAGCGTGGAGGTGGTGAACGGCGCCGCGGGCTTGCGGCTGTAGGGCTTGGTCTCGAGCTCGAGGACGCGGAACTCGGCGGGCCGCAGCGCCTCGGCCCAGGCCCGGGCGGCGGCCTCGTCGAGCCGCACGACGCCGTCGGGCCGGCGCAGCCGCCCCTGGTCGTCGAAGTCGCGGCCGGTCGCGACGCGGGCGTCGCCGAGCGCGACGAGGCGCGCGTCGAAGGGCGCGTCGTCGCCGGCGGTGGCCCGGAAGGTGCCGCGGACGTCCCAGTACTCGGCCTCGCGGAACGCCATCCGCTCGCGCTCGCGCTCGACGACCATCCGCGTGGCGACGGACTGGACGCGGCCGGCGGAGAGGCCCTGCCGGATCTTGCGCCACAGCACGGGCGAGACCTCGTACCCGTAGAGCCGGTCGAGGATCCGCCGGGTCTCCTGCGCGTCGACGAGCCGCTGGTCGAGGTCGCGCGGGCTGGCGAGCGCGCGTTGGATCGCCTCGCGGGTGATCTCGTGGAACACCATCCGCTTGACGGGCACCGTGGGGCGCAGGACCTCGAGGAGGTGCCACGCGATGGCCTCGCCCTCGCGGTCCTCGTCGGTGGCGAGGTAGAGCTCGTCGGCGCCCTTGAGCGCCTTCTTCAGCTCGGCGACCTTCTTCCGCTTGTCCGGGTCGACGACGTAGTAGGGCTCGAAGCCGTGCTCGACGTCGACGGCGAACTTCCCGAACGGGCCCTTCTTCATCTCCGCGGGGAGCTCGGAGGGCTGCGGGAGGTCGCGGATGTGCCCGACGGACGCCTCGACCGTGAAGCCCTCGCCGAGGTAGCCCGCGATCGTGCGCGCCTTCGCGGGCGACTCCACGATGACGAGCTTGCGACCTGGCACGGGGACCTCTCAGCGGGACGGGCGGGTGGCGTTCGGGTGGTGCGGGCACCGCGCGTGCTCACACCGCGGGTGCTGGGTGCGCACTCTACGACCTCCCGTCAAGCCGGCGCGTGGGCGCACAGGCCCGTGCCCCGTCAGGCGGGGTCGTCGGCGGGCCGTGGCGGGCCCGGTTCGGTGACGCGCAGGACGAGGAGCACGAGCGCGACGACGACGCCCGTGGCGGCGACGACGGCGAGCGTCCCCCCGGCGTAGGCGGTGAGGAGGTCGGCGCGCTCCTCGAGCCCGGTGGAGCGGTGCTGGTACGGCACCGCGTGCAGCGCTTCGAGGGTGCGCTGCGCGGCGAGCGCGGACGCGGCGGCGGCGACGAGGCCGGCGCCGACGAGGAGGCTCGCGGCGGTGCTCTCGCGCCGGTGGTCGCGGGGCGTGCCGCGGGAGCCGCTGGGTCCGAGGGCGCGCACGAGGCACGTCCAGGCGAGGACGAGGACGACGGCGGCGATGACGTCGGAGGGCCGGTGCCACTGGCCGACGAGCGTGGAGACGCCGGTCCCGGCGGCGTAGAGCGCGGCGCCGACGGCGACCAGGGCCCGCCAGCGCCGGGGCACGACGAGGACGAGGGCGACCGCGCAGGAGGCGGCCGCGACGGTGTGCCCGCTGGGCAGCGTGTTGGGCAGCCGGCCGACGTCGAGGTCCGGCCGGTCGAGCAGCCCGTCCTTGAGCAGCTGCCCGCTGATGTTCGCCCCGGCGATGAGGAGGGCGACCTGCGCGGCGAGCAGCCAGCGCCGCCGGACGAGGGCGACGACGACGGCGACGACGAGGACGGCCGCGATGAACGGCACCGAGATGACGTCGAGCACGGGCTCGGCGACGAGCCACAGCCGGTTCCGCCCGAGCTCGGCGCCCTCGAGCGCGGCCTGGTCGAGGAGCTGGCCCTCGTAGGTGGTGACGAACACCCGCCACGTGACCCAGAACGCGGCGGCGGCGAGCAGGCCGACGGCTGCGACGGCGGCCCGCCAGGCGATCTCCCGACCGACGGACGGCAGCGCCGCGTGCGCGTCGTGCTCGGGTGTCACGCCGACAACCGTAGGCGACCGGCCGGCGGCCCGCCGTCCTCCCGGGGCCGGATCCCCGCGGCGGGCCGCTCCATCCCGCGATCGGGGTGTCGGCTGCCGGGCGTAGCGTGCCCCGCGTGCCGATCATGGTTCCCGGCGACGTCGTCGCCGAGGCGCTGGGCCGCTTCGGCGTCGACCCCGCGACGGCCCGCCCGCTGGCGCGCGGCGGCGCACCCGACGGGCTCGTGCTCTCCTGCCGCCGCGACGGCGCGGACGCGTTCTGCAAGCTCATGCCGCTGCCGGACGCGACGGGGCGCGAGCTGGCCCGCCTGCGCGACGTCGTCGCCCTGACGGAGCACCTGCGCGGGGCGGTCGGCGTGGTGCGCTACCTGCCATCCCTCGCCGGGGACCTGCTCGAGGAGGTGCCGGGGCACGTCGCCTGCCTCACGGCGCGCGCGCCGGGCCGGCACGTCGACGAGCGCGAGGCCCTCGACCCGGCGTTCGTCCGGGACTGGGCGGGCACCCTCGGGCGGATCCACGCCGCGACCGGCGCCTGGACCGGCGGCGGCGCGCTGCGGGACTGGCGGGACGAGTACGAGCTGTTCCGCAGCGGCTGCCGGGACGACGCGATGGCCGCGGCCTGGGACGAGCTGCACGCGCGCACGGCGGCCCTGCCGACCGACCGGGCGGGCTTCGGCGTCGTGCACAACGACCTCCACCACGGCAACCTGCTCCGCGCCCCGGACGGCTCGCTGACGGTCCTGGACCTCGACGTCGCGTCGTGGCACTGGTACGCCACGGACCTCGCGATCCTCCTCGCCCACCGGCTGTGGTCGCTCCGCGACCGCCCGGACGACGCGCGGCGCTTCGCCGCCACGGCCGTCGAGGCGTACCTGGCCGAGTTCCCGCTGCCGCCGGAGCGCCTCGCCGACGTGCCGCTGCTCGCGCGCTACCGGCTGACCCTCTTCGTGCTCGCGATGCAGGCGGAGCTGGGCTCGCGGCCCGCGCCGGGCTGGCTGCGCGACGTCCGCGCCGCGGTCCTCGACCCGCGTCCGCTGCCCTGCCTGGCGGTCCTCGCGGACGTCGGCCCGCTCGCCTGACGGGCGCGCCGTCCGACGGCGGTCGGTTCACAGGATCCGCACAGCCGGCGCACAGCGGCCCCTGGGCGGGCGCTGGACAATGGGAACCATGGCTGACGTGCGCCCGACGGGCACCGCCCCGCGCCTGGTCCGCGAGGACGGCTCCCCCGTGCGCGTGCTGGTCGTCGACGACGAGCCGATGCTCGGCGAGCTCCTCACGACGGCGCTGCGCTACGAGGGCTGGCAGGTCGAGTCTGCGCTCACCGGCCGGGCCGCGCTGAAGGCGGCGCAGTCCCTGGACCCGGACGTCGTGGTGCTCGACGTCATGCTCCCCGACATGTCGGGGTTCGACGTGCTGCGGCGCCTGCGGGACGCCCGCCCGCGCGTGCCGGTGCTGTTCCTCACCGCGCGCGACGCCGTGGAGGACCGCATCGCCGGCCTGACGGCGGGCGGCGACGACTACGTGACGAAGCCGTTCTCGCTCGAGGAGGTGGTGGCGCGCCTGCGCGCGCTGCTGCGCCGGGCGGGCGCGGCGACGGCGGACACGGACGCCCGCCTCGTCGTCGGCGACCTCGTGCTCGACGAGGACAGCCACGAGGTGTTCCGCGGCGGCGAGGAGATCCACCTGACGGCGACGGAGTTCGAGCTGCTCCGCTACTTCATGCGCAACCCGCGCCGGGTGCTGAGCAAGGCGCAGATCCTCGACCGCGTGTGGCACTACGACTTCGGCGGGCAGGCGAACATCGTCGAGCTGTACGTCTCGTACCTGCGCCGGAAGATCGACGCGGGCCGGGCCCCGATGATCCACACGCTCCGCGGGGCGGGCTACGTGCTCAAGCCCGCGGAGGAGCGCAGGCCGGCCGGCGATGGCTGAGCACCCGCCGGGCGTGCGCGGCCGCCGCCGCGGGCCGGCGCGCTGGCCGCTGCAGCGCCGGCTCGTCGCGCTGGTGCTGGTGCTGCTCGCGGCGGCGGCGTCGGTGGTGGGCGTGGTGTCGACGCTCGCGCTGCGGGACTCGCTCCTGGCGAACCTCGACGCGGAGGTGGTGGCGGCGAGCCGCCGGGCGATGACGGGGCCGGGCGTGCAGCTGGAGGGCCGCGGGCAGCGCATCGGCACGCTGCGGGTGGCCACGGACGGCGGCCGCGCGGCGGGCATCTACATCACGGCGCGCGCGGAGCTGGCCGAGCTGCCGGCGCGGCAGGCCGCCGCCGTGCTCTCCCGCCTCGAGGCCGTGGGCCGCCCGCAGACCGTCGTCGTGGAGGGGCTGGGCCGGTACCGGATGGTCGCGCAGCAGGCCGCGGGGCCGGTGCTGGTGGCGACGGGGCTGCCGCTCGACGACGTGGACGCGACGCTGACGCGCCACGTGGCGACGACGGCGGCGGTCACGCTGGCGGGGCTCGCGGTGCTGGGGCTGCTCGGCACGCTGCTGGTGCGGCGCGAGCTGCGGCCGCTGGCCCGCGTGGCGGCGACGGCGTCGGCGGTGGCCGCGACGCCGCTCGACCGCGGCGAGGTGGCCCTGCCGGCGCGCGTGCCGGACGGCGACACGGACCCGGACACGGAGGTCGGCCGCGTGGGGGCCGCCCTCAACCAGCTGCTCGCGCACGTCGAGGACGCCCTGGCGGCGCGGCACCGCTCGGAGACGCAGGTGCGCCGCTTCGTCGCGGACGCGAGCCACGAGCTGCGCACCCCGCTGGCCTCGATCCGCGGCTACGCGGAGCTGGTCCGCCGCGTGCCGGGCGAGGTCCCGCCGGACGTGCTGGCGGCGATGGACCGCGTGGAGTCGGAGGCGCGGCGCATGACGTCCCTCGTCGAGGACCTCCTGCTCCTCGCGCGGCTCGACGCGGGTCGCCCGCTCGAGCGGGCGCCGGTGGACCTCGCCGCGCTGGCGGCCGACGGCGTGAGCGACGCGCACGCGGCGGCGCCGGACCACCGGTGGGTCCTCGACGTGCCCGACGACGCGCCGTCGGCGGGCACCGTCGTCGTCGGCGACGAGAACGCGCTGCGCCAGGTCCTCGCGAACCTGCTCGCGAACGCCCGGGTGCATACGCCGCCCGGGACGACCGTGACGACGACGGTCCGCCCGGCGGGCGGGGCCGCGCCGGGGACGGTGGCCGTCGTCGTGCGCGACGACGGCCCCGGCTTCCCCGCCGAGCTCGCCGATCGTCTCTTCGACAGGTTCACGCGCGCGGACGCCGCCCGCTCCCCCGGCACCGGCACGGGGCTGGGGCTGGCGATCGCCGACGCGGTGGTCCGCGCGCACGGCGGCACGATCACGGCCGACGGCACGCCCGGCGCGACGACGTTCACGGTGACGCTGCCGGTCGCGGGCCCCGCCCCGCCGCCGCCGGGCGGCGCCGCCGACTAGCCGACCGGGATCAGTCGACGGGCACGAGGAAGCCGTCGCGCACGAGGCCGCGCAGCGGCGGGAGCACCTCCGCGAGCACCGGCTCGGTGGCCGTGTCGAGCAGCGCGGCCATCGCCGCGGCGATCTGCCCGACGGCGAGCTCGCCGTCGCACGCGCCGACGAGGCCCGCGACGGCGGGGCCGACCTGCACGGTGCGGCCGAACCCGGCGCCCTGCCGGAGCCGGACGACGGCGGGCTCCGCCTCGCCGGGGGTGTGGTGCCGGTCCTCGACGACGTCGGGCGCGACCCGCAGGCGCGCGGCGGCGAGGCCTGCGTCGTCCCGGGCGGCGAGCCAGTCGTGGGCGGCGAGCGCCGCGGCGAGGTGGTCGCCCAGGGGCGCGGCGACGGGCGTCGTCACCTCCTCGAACCGGCGCAGGGTGGGTGCGCCGCGCTCGGGCCGCCGGAGCACGAGCAGGCCGAAGCCGACGGCCTCGACGTCGCGTGCGGCGAAGTCGTCGAGCCACGCCGTCACGCCGGCCCGCCAGGCGGCGGGGTCGCGGTCGGGCGTCGTCCCGCCGTCGCGCAGCCAGGTCTCGGCGTACTCGGCGGGGTCCTGGACCTCGCGCTGCACGACCCACGCGTCGAGGCCGGCGCGCTCCACCCAGTCGCGCACGCGGTCGCGCCAGTCCTCGCCGCGCCGGTGCTCCCAGTTGCCGAGCAGCTGGGCGACGCCGCCGGGCGCGAGGACGTCGGCGAGGCCGACCACGAGGTCCCGGACGACGTCGTCGCCGGCCCCGCCGCCGTCGCGGTACACGTAGCGCGGCATCCCGCCCGCGGCCCGCGGGGTGATGACGAACGGCGGGTTGGACACGACGAGGTCGAACGACCCGGCGTCCCCGGGTCCGCGCACGGGCTCGAGCAGCGAGCCGGCGCGGAGCTCGACGCGGTCGCCGGCCCCCGCGAGCGCGGCGTTGAACGCCGCGAACCGCAGCGCCCGCTCCGACACGTCGGTGGCGACGACCGCGGCGGAGTGCCGGGCCGCGAGGAGGGCCTGGACGCCGCAGCCGGTCCCGACGTCGAGCGTGCGCCGCCGGGGCGCGCGGACGGTCGCCCGGGCGAGCGTGACGGAGGCGCCGCCGACGCCGAGCACGTGCTCGGGCGCGAGCGGCGCCCCGGTGGCGAGCTCGCCGCGGTCGGAGGCGAGCCACCACTCGGCGCGGCCGAGGGCGTCCTCGACGGCGCAGGGCTGCAGGTCGACGCGGGCCCGCACGAGGTCGTCGGGGTCGGGGCCGGCGGCCGCGACGAGGCCCGCGGCCTCGGCCACGGCGGCGCCGGTCCGGGGCAGGGCGCGGTCGAGGTCGCGGCGCGCGACCTCGTCACCGAGCACGAAGAGGCGCAGCAGGACCGCGGCGGGCTCGTCGCGGCCCGCGGTCTCGCGCAGCGCCGGCACGGCCTGCTCCCGGTCGAGCGCGCGCCGCGCCACGGGGCTGAGCACCGCGTCGACGTGCGCGGAGGTGTAGCCGTCGGCGAGGTCCGCCCGGAGGTCCGCGACCCGCTCCGGGACGGTCAGGACCACGCGACGTCCACGACGACGGGCAGGTGGTCGCTCGCGCGGCGGGCGACGGCGTCGTCGACGGTCCGCGCGCCGGAGGCCGTGAGGCCGCGGCTGCCGAGTACCGCGTCGATCCGCTCGCGCGGCGCGGACGCGGGGTAGGTGGGCCCGGCGTCGGGCGCGAGGTCCCGCAGGTGGAGGCCGAACCGTCGCCACGTGGGGCCGCCCGGGGGCTCGTTGAGGTCCCCGGCGACGACGCAGTCGGGCGCGGCGGCGACGAGCGGGAGGATCCGCACGAGCTGGCGCGACCGCTCGCGCGCCGCGAGCCCGAGGTGGACGGAGACGACGCGGAGCCCGGCGACGTCGGCGGTCGCCAGCCCGCGGCGGGTCCGCAGCGGCCGCGCGGGCAGGCGCATCGCGTACGCGGTGCCGACGGGCAGCCCCGGGCGGGCGAGGAGGGCGGTGGTGCGGGCGCCGCCCCCGCCGACGAGGACCTCGAGGCCTGCGCGCTCGGCCAGGCGGGCGAGCCGGCGGCGACCGAGCGGGCCCCGGGGCGGCTCCTGCAGCGCGACGACGTCGGGCGTGGCGGCGCGCAGGACCTCGACGACCGCGGCCTCGTCGTCCTTGAGCCCGCGGACGTTGTACGTCATCACGCGCAGCCTCACGCCGCCATTGTGCCCACCCGCCCCGGGCTGCGGACCCCCACGCCCGAACCCGGCGCCCTCGGTGTACCCCGTGGCACGATGGGCACCCGCCCGCCCGAGGAGGTCGCCATGCACAGCACCCGTCGCTCCCGTCGGCTCGTCGCGCTCGGTGCGACGGTCGCCCTGGCGTCCCTGCTCGCCGCGTGCGGCGGC
>JAAZAC010000111.1 GCA_012514545.1 Actinomycetales bacterium
CGGCTCACGGGCAGCACGCGGGCGCTGCGCGTCATGGTGCGCAACGCGCTGTTCCGACGGGTCCAGCTCGCCGCCCGCGAGGACTGGGCGGGGCTGGGCGCGCTGGGCGACGTCGACGCCGACGGCGCCCCCTGGACCGCCGACCGCTGGCGCGACGCGCTCGACCCGTACTTCGACGAGCACGACGAGATCGGCACCGGCCCGGACGCCCGCGGACCCGCGCTGCTCATCGTGCAGCAGGACGTGCCGGGACCGGGCCACTGGACCGTGCGCCAGCTCCTCGACGACCCGGCCGGCGACCACGACTGGCGCATCGACGCCGTCGTCGACCTCGCCGCCAGCGACGAGGCGGGCGAGGCCGTCTTCGCCGTCACCGCGGCCGGGCGGCTCTGAGGCCCGCCCCGCCGCCGCGTACCCTCTCCGCGTGGCCAAGCACGCGCCCACCGGCACCCCCGCGCTGGTCGCGCTCACCCGCGCCGGCGTCCCGCACACCGTGCACCCGTACGAGCACGACCCGTCGACGCCCGCCGGGTACGGCCTCGAGGCCGCGCACGCGCTCGGCCTGCCGCCGGAGCAGGTCTTCAAGACGCTCCTCGCCGAGGTCGACGGGAGGCTCGTCGTCGCCGTCGTGCCCGTCACCACGACGCTCGACCTCAAGGCCCTCGCCGCCGCCGTCGGCGGCAAGCGCGCGGTCATGGCCGACCCGAGGGCCGCCGAGCGGGCGACCGGCTACGTCGTCGGCGGGATCTCCCCCATCGGGCAGAAGACGGCGCACCCGACGGTCGTCGACGAGACCGTCGAGCTCTTCGAGACCGTCTACGTCTCGGGCGGGCGGCGCGGCCTGGACGTCGGCCTCGCCCCCGCGGACCTCGTCGCGCTCACGAAGGCGACGGTCGCGGACATCGCCCGCGGCTGAGCACCGCCCGCGGCCGAGCACCGCCCGCGGCTGAGCACCGCCCGCGGCTGAGCAGGCCGGCGGTGACCCCCGCGCGCCATCCGGGCCGGACCGCACATCGCCGCCCGGCGCTCGCTACTGTCCCCTCGTGCCCACGGTGAGCGAGCTGCGCGACGCCATCGCGGCCGTGCGCGCCCGGATCGCCGACGCCGCGTCGGCTGCCGGCCGCGACCCCGCCGACGTCCGTCTGCTCCTCGCGGCGAAGACGCTGCCCGACGACGTCGTGCGGGCCGCGGTCGCCGCGGGCGCCGACCTGCTGGGCGAGAACCGCGTGCAGGAGCTCGTCCGCCACGCCGCGGCCGTGGCCGACCTCGCGCCGGAGGTGCACCTCATCGGGCACCTGCAGTCGAACAAGGTCAACGCGCTGCTGGCCCCCGAGCGCCCGTTCGTCACGTGCGTCGAGTCCGTCGACTCGGCCGCGATCGCGCGCCGCCTCGACCGGCGCTGCGCGGCGCTCGGGCGCGACCTCGACGTGATGGTGCAGGTCAACGTCTCGGGCGAGGCGACGAAGTCCGGCGTCGGGCCCGACGACGCCCCCGCCCTCGCCGCCGAGGTCGCCACCCTGCCCCGCCTGCGCTTGGTCGGCTTCATGACGATCGGTCTCAACGCGCCCGACGCCGGCCGCGTCCGCGCCGGGTACGCGCGCCTGCGGGAGGTGCGCGACGCCGTCGTGCGCGAGATCCCGGCCGCGCGGGAGCTCTCCATGGGGATGAGCGGCGACCTCGAGCTCGCGGTCGCCGAGGGCGCGACGATCGTGCGGGTGGGCACCGCGGTCTTCGGCGCACGGCCGGCGCCGCGCGGCGGAACCCCCGGGTGAGACGCGCGCAGCCGACGCTGCTCAGGGGACGCGCGCGGTCCACTCCGGGGTGCCGAACTTCGTCGCGACGAGCTCCTCGGCGCGGGCGCGCTCCTCGGCGGTGATCCCCCCGTCGACGGTCGCGTACCGCGAGCGGAAGTGGTTCTTGAACGCCTCGATGACGTCGGCGCGGGCCATGCCGGTCTGCGAGCGCAGCGGGTCCAC
>JAAZAC010000012.1 GCA_012514545.1 Actinomycetales bacterium
CCACGCCCGACGGCAAGCTCGTCGGCTACGGCACCGACATCGGCCCCGAGGCGATCGCCTACCGCGCCGACCTGTTCGCCGCCGCCGGCCTGCCGACGGACCGTGACGAGGTCGCCGAGCTCTTCGGTGGCGACGACGCCACCTGGGACGACTTCTTCGCCGTCGGCGAGAAGTTCGCCGCCGCCTCCGACGTCCCGTTCTACGACTCGGGCGCCGCGATCTACCAGGGCATGATCAACCAGGTCGAGGCCGCGTACGAGAACCCCGAGACCGACGAGATCATCGCGATCGACAACCCCGAGGTCCGCGCCATCTACGACGCGATCATGGCGCACACCGACCTGTCCGCCGGCCTCGGCCAGTGGAGCGAGGACTGGACCAACGCCTTCCAGACCGACGGCTTCGCCGTCATGCTCGCGCCGTCGTGGATGCTCGGCGTCATCGCCGGCAACGCCGAGGGCGTCGAGGGCTGGGACGTCGCGCCCGTCTTCCCCGGCGGCGGCGGCAACTGGGGCGGCTCCTTCCTCACGGTGCCGACGCAGTCGAAGCACCCGGAGGAGGCCAAGGCCCTCGCCGACTGGCTGACCGCGCCCGAGCAGCAGCTCGTCGCCTTCGAGACCACCGGCAACTTCCCGAGCCAGGTCGAGGCGCAGACGTCCGACGCGCTGAAGGCGATCACCAACCCGTTCTTCAACAACGCGCCGATCGGTGAGATCTTCGCCGAGCGGGCCGACGCCGTGACCGTGGCCCCGTACAAGGGCCCGCACTACTTCGCGATCAACGACGCGATGGCCCAGGCCATCAACCGCGTCGAGGTCGACGGCACGGACGACGCCGCGTCGTCGTGGGCCAAGTGGGTCGAGGCCGTCCAGGCGCTCTGACCTCTCCGCGGCCGGGCCGCCGGACCCCACGCCGGCGGCCCGGCCCGCACCACTCCCCACGACCCGAAGGACCCCGCATGTCCACCCAGACCCCGCCACGCTCGCGGCGGCAGCGGCGCCGCGACGCGCGCGACGCGGCCCCGGGCGCCGACGTCGCCCCGCTCGACGAGCGCACGCCCCGCCGGATCGGGTTCCGCCAGACCCTCGGCCGCTGGGACGTCAAGGTCTCGCCCTACCTGTACGTCTCGCCCTTCTTCGTCGTCTTCGCGATCACGGGCCTGTTCCCGCTCCTCTACACGGGCTGGGTCTCCCTGCACGACTGGGACCTGCTCGGCGGGCAGGGCGAGTTCGTGGGGCTGGAGAACTTCAGCACGGTGCTCGACCAGGCCTTCTTCTGGAAGGCGCTGCGCAACACCGTCTCGATCTTCCTGCTCTCCTCGGTGCCGCAGGTCATCACCGCCATCGTGCTCGCGAGCCTGCTGCACGCGAACCTGCGGGCGCGCACGTTCTGGCGGATGGGCGTGCTGCTCCCCTACGTCATCGCGCCGGTCGCGGTGACCCTCGTCTTCTCGAAGATGTTCGCGGACGAGTCCGGCATGATCAACGCGCTGCTCGGGCAGGTCGGCGTCGACCCCATCGGCTGGCACTCGAGCCCGTTCTGGTCGCACGTCGCCATCGCGACGATGGTCAACTTCCGCTGGACGGGCTACAACACCCTGATCTTCCTCGCCGCGATGCAGGCGATCCCGCAGGACCTCTACGAGGCGGCCGTCATCGACGGCGCGTCCCGGCTGCGCCAGTTCTTCTCGGTCACCGTGCCGATGGTGCGCCCGACCCTGATCTTCGTCGTCATCACCTCGACGATCGGCGGCCTGCAGATCTACGACGAGGCCCGCATGTACGACACGATGGGCCAGGGCGGCAACGACCGGCAGTGGCTCACGGTCACGCTCTACCTCTACGAGCTCGGCTGGCGGAACACGAACCTCGGCCGCGCCGCCGCGGTCGCGTGGCTCCTCTTCCTCGTCATCGTCGTGTTCGCCATCGGCAACTACCTGCTGACGCGGCGGGTCGCGGGCGAGCCCGGCGACGCCCCGAACCGCGCCGCGCGGCGCCTCGCCCGAAGGAGCTCGCGATGAGCGCCCCGTCCGTCCCGATGATCCGCCAGACCGCCGGCGCGGGGGCCGCGCGCGCCGCGCGCCGCCGGCGCAACGCCGGGGTCGGCTCCGAGCGGCGGCCGCGCTGGCTGACGTACCTGCTGCTCGCGCTCGCGATCCTGATCTCCGTCTACCCGCTGTACTTCGCGGTGCTGCTCGCGTCGTCGACGTCGGCCCAGATCGCGCAGAACCCGATCCCCTCGCTCATCCCCGGCGGCCAGCTGTTCACCAACCTGCGCCGCGTGCTCGAGGCGGACATCGACCTGTGGCAGGCGATCCTCAACTCCGTCATCGTGTCGACGGCGACCGCCGTCTCGGTCGTCATGTTCGCCACGCTCGCGGGCTACTCGTTCGCCAAGCTCCGCTTCCGCGGGCGGCGGCCGCTGCTCGTGTTCGTCATCGCGACGATGGCGGTGCCCACCCAGCTCGGCGTCGTGCCGCTGTTCATCGTCATGCGCGAGCTCGGGCTCGTCGGCAGCCTCTGGGCCGTGATCCTGCCCGGCATGGTGACGGCGTTCGGCGTGTTCTGGATGACCCAGTACCTCGAGTCGGCGCTGCCCTACGAGCTCATCGAGGCGGCCCGCGTCGACGGCGCGTCGATGATCCGCACGTTCTGGTCGGTCGCGCTGCCCGCGGCCCGGCCCGCCGCCGCGATGCTCGGCCTCTTCACGTTCATCGCGTCGTGGACGAACTTCTTCTGGCCGTCGATCGTGCTCGGCACCACCAACCCGACGCTGCCCGTCGCGCTGCAGCTGCTGCAGGCCGGGTTCTTCAAGGACATCGCGCTGATCATGGCCGGCGTCGTCATCTCCGTCGTCCCGCTCATCGCCCTGTTCGTCGTGGCCGGGCGCCAGCTGGTGGCGGGCATCATGCAGGGGGCGATCAAGGGATGACGGCCACCGTCACGTCGGAGCAGACCGCGGAGTCCTCGGGCAACCGTCCCGACTTCCCCCCGGGCTTCCTCTGGGGGGCCGCGACGGCGGCCTACCAGATCGAGGGCGCCGTCGCCGAGGACGGCCGCACGCCCTCGATCTGGGACACGTTCTGCGCCCAGCCGGGCGCCGTCGTCGGCGGGGACACGGGCGAGGTCGCGTGCGACCACTACCACCGCTGGCGGGAGGACCTCGACGTCGTCGCCGGGCTCGGCCTGACGGCCTACCGGTTCTCCACGTCCTGGCCGCGGGTCGTCCCGGAGCCGGGCCGCATCGAGCCGCGCGGGCTGGACTTCTACTCCCGCCTCGTCGACGGCCTGCTCGAGCGGGGCGTCCAGCCGTGGCTCACCGTCTACCACTGGGACCTGCCCCAGTGGCTCGAGGACCGCGGCGGCTGGACGAACCGCGACGTCGCCGACCGGATGACCGAGTACGCGCTCGCGCTGCACGACCGGCTCGGCGACCGCGTCCGGCACTGGACCACCCTCAACGAGCCGTGGTGCTCCGCCTTCCTCGGCTACGCGGGCGGCCAGCACGCGCCCGGCCGCCAGGACCCGCAGGCCGGGGTGTCCGCGATGCACCACCTGCTGCTCGCGCACGGGCGGACGGCCCGCGCGCTGCGCTCGGTCGACGGCGGCATCACGCTCGGGATGACCGTCAACTGCACGGTCGCCGACCCGGCGCACCTGTGGCACCCGGAGGACGCGGCGCTCGCCCGGCGCACCGAGACCCTCCTGCAGGGCGTGTTCGTCGAGCCCGCCCTGCTCGGCCGCTACCCCGCCGGCGCCGCCGAGGCGTACGCGTCGGCCGGCGTGCGCATCCCCGTCCGCGACGGCGACCTCGCGGAGATCGCCGCGCCCGTCGACTTCCTCGGCGTGAACTACTACAACGGCGGCGCCGTGTGCGCCCACCCGCCGGCCGAGGACGAGGCGCTGCCCACCCAGGCGGCCGTGACCCGCCCGACGTCGGACCCGAACGTCGGCCGCGGGGACGCCTACCTCGTCTCGCGGGGCCTGCCCCGCACGGCGATGGACTGGGAGGTGCAGCCCGACGGCCTGCGCCGGCTGCTCGAGGGCCTGCACCGGGACTACACGGGCCCGGCCGGCATCCCGCTGTACGTGACGGAGAACGGCGCGGCGTACGACGACGTCGTCCTGCCGGACGGGTCCGTCGACGACCGCGAGCGCGCGGCCTACGTGCTCGCGCACGTGCGGGCCGTCGCCGACGCCGTCCGCGCGGGCGCCGACGTGCGCGGGTACTTCGTGTGGTCGCTGCTCGACAACTTCGAGTGGGCGTACGGGTACGCGAAGCGGTTCGGGATCGTGCACGTCGACTTCGCGACGCAGCGGCGCACGCCCAAGCGCTCCGCGTCCGTCTTGTCCCGAGTTGCCCGCACGGGCCGACTCGACGGCGACGAGGGGTCCGGCCCCGGTACGGTTCGTCCGTGACCACGGACGGGACGGTCTCGCGGCGACGCAGCGGCGCCCCCACGATCCGGCAGGTCGCGGCGCTCGCCGGCGTCTCGCGCGCGACGGCCTCCCGGGTCATCAACGGCGGGCACCTCGTGAGCGAGTCGGCCCGGCGCGCGGTCGAGGCGGCGATCAAGGAGCTGAACTTCACGCCGAACCCGGTGGCCCGCTCGCTCGCGACGCGGCGCACGGGGTCGGTCGCGCTCGTGGTCCCCGAGCCCAACCGGCGGCTCCTCACGGACCCGTTCTTCGCCGGCATCGTCGACGGGCTGTCGATGGCGCTCGAGGAGGAGGACCTGCAGATGGTCCTGCTCGTGGCGCGGGACGGGCCGAGCGCGCGGCGCGCGGCCCGCTACGTGACCACCGGGCACGTGGACGGCGCGGTCGTGGCGTCGCACCACCGCGACGACGGCCTCAACCGGATCCTCGTCGACGCCGAGGTGCCGACGGTCTTCATCGGGCGGCCGCTCGACGTCGCCGGCGCCCGCTACGTGGACACGGACAACCCCGGCGGCGCCCGGCTCGCGACCGGACACCTCATCGGCCGCGGGCACCGCCGCATCGGGACGATCGCGGGCCCCACCGACATGACCGCGGGCATCGACCGCCTCACCGGGTGGCGCGAGGCGATGGCCGCCGCCGGCCTGCCCGACGACGCGGTCGAGCACGGCGACTTCACGGCGCGCAGCGGGGCCGAGGCGATGGGCCGCCTGCTCGACCGGGTGCCGGACCTCGACGCGGTGTTCGTCGCGAACGACCTCATGGCGTCGGGCGCGCTGCTGCAGCTCGCCGCGCGCGGGCTCCGGGTGCCGGGCGACGTCGCGGTGTTCGGCTTCGACGACATCGGGGTGGCGGAGAGCACGAGCCCGCCGCTGAGCACCGTCGCCCAGCCGCTGACGGCGATGGCCCGCCGGGCGGGCCACCTGCTCGCGGCCCTGCTGCGCGGCGAGGACGTCCCGGCCGAGCCGGTCGTCTTCGAGCCGCGGATCACGCTGCGCGAGTCCGCCTGACGGCCTGCCCTCCCCCGGGTCGGGGGTCAGTGGTCAGAGCTCGGAGGTCAGGGCTCGGAGGTCAGGGCTCAGAGGACCGTCGCGCCCACGAGCGAGCCCACGGCCCACGTCACGCCCATCGCGAGCGCGCCGCCCACGAGGAGCCGGACCACCGCGCGCAGCCGGTGCGCGCGGCCGAACCACGCGCTGACCGAGCCCGTCACCGCGAGCGCGACGATGACGGCGGCGACGGTCACCGGGATCCGGGCCGCGGCCGGGGCGAGCACCATCGCCCCGAGCGGCAGCGCGGCCCCGAGGGTGAAGGCGATCGCCGAGGCGAGCGCCGCGTGCCAGGGGTTGGTCCGCGCGTCGGGATCGAGGCCCAGCTCCGCCTCGACGTGCGCCGCGAGCGGGTCGCGCTCGGTGAGCTCGAGGGCCACCCGGCGGGCGGTCGCCGGCGTGAGGCCCTTCGCCTCGTAGATCCCCGCGAGCTGCGCGAGCTCGCCGTCGGGGTCCTCCTCGATCTCGCGCCGCTCGTGCTCGATGAGGGCGCGCTCGGTGTCGCGCTGGCTGCTCACGGACACGTACTCGCCGAGCGCCATGGACACGGCGCCCGCGACCAGCGCCGCGACACCGGCGAGCAGGATGGCGCCCCGGTCCGTGGTGGCCGCGGCGACGCCGACGACGAGGCCCGCCGTCGAGATGATGCCGTCGTTGGCGCCGAGCACCCCTGCGCGCAGCCAGTTGAGCCGCGACTGGAGCGCGGCGCCCTGCGGGTCGTCCCAGCTCGAGGCGGTCGGCGCGGCGCTGGCGGGCGGGTCGGCGGCCATGGCCCGACGCTACCGAGCCGCCGCCGCGTCCGCAGGCCTCCCCGCGCGCGTCGGCCCGCACGGGCGTCCGCGCGCGGCCGCCGGCTGGAAGACCGCGACGCCGGGCCTGGGAACCCGGCGCCGCGGTCGCCCGTCCGCCCGCGGTCTCCGGGGTCGCGCCGGTGCGCGCCCGCGCCGGGACCGGTCGGGCCGAGTCTTCGTGGTGGTGCCATTCCTACCGAGGTTTCCCCGGCGGCCACAGGGACCAAAGCCCCGACTCTCAGAGCGGCCGCTGCCCCACCGGCACGCCCTGGCGCAGCACGTGCGGGATGCGCTCCTCGATGGCCGCCACGAGGTCCGGGATCTCGTCCGCGGGCACCGGGTGGCCGATGCCGAACCCCTGCGCGGCGTCGCAGCTCATCTCCTGCAGGGTGAGCAGGGTCGCGTCGTCCTCGACGCCCTCCGCGACCACCGTCATGCCCAGGTTCCGGGCGAGCTCGATCGTCGAGCGGACGATCGCGGCGCTGGGCCCGTCCCCGACGAGGCCCATGACGAACGACCTGTCGATCTTCAGCCGCTGCACGGGCAGGCGCTGCAGGTAGGCGAGCGAGGAGTAGCCCGTGCCGTAGTCGTCCACGCTGAGCAGGACGCCGAGGCCCGCGAGCGCCTCGAGCACCTCGAGGGAGCGGTTCGGGTCGACCATCGCCATCGTCTCGGTGATCTCGAGCTCCAGCGACGCCGTGCCGACGCCGTACCGGTCGAGCGCGCGGCGCACGTCGTGCACGAACGCCGGGTCGAGCAGGTCGCGCACCGACAGGTTGACGGACACGGCGAGGTTCCGCTCCTCGCGGCGCCACTGCGCGGCCTGCGCCAGGGCGCGGTCGAGGACGTAGAGCGTGAGCGGCCGGATGAGCCCCGTGCGCTCCGCCGCCGGGATGAACGACGCCGGGGGCAGCAGTCCGTGCACCGGGTGCTGCCAGCGCACGAGCGCCTCGACGCCGTGCACGCGGCCGGTGCGCACGGTGATCTGCGGCTGGTAGTGCACGACGATCTCGCCGTTCTCGAGCGCCGCGGCGAGCTCCGTCATGAGGTGGGGCGTGAGCGCGCCGCCCGCGGACATGCGGCCGGTGTAGCGGGCGACCCGCTCCGGCCGCGTGCGCGCGGCGGACAGGGCGACGTCGGCGCGCTGGAGGAGGTCCTCGGCGTCCGTCCCGTCGTCCGGCCCGACGGCGACCCCCACCAGTGCGTCGACGGAGACGCTGACGTCGGACAGCGTGAAGGGGGCCGCGAGCTCGAGCAGCAGGTCCCCGGCACGGTCGAGGGCGCCCTGGGGACCGGTGTCGACGAGCACGCCGAACCGCTCGCCGCTGATCCGGGCGACGTACCCGCTCGGGCCGACGGCGTCCCGCATCCGGTCGGCGGCCGCGCGCAGCAGCTCGTCGCCGACCCGGTGGCCGAGGGTCTCGGTGATCTCGGTGAAGCGGTCGAGCACCACGAGGAGCACGGGCACCGGGCGCCCGCCGTCCTCGAGGCGCCGGGCCACCTCGATGGAGAACGCCCGCACGTTCGCCAGCCCGGTCAGCGCGTCGGCGTCTGCGAGCGCGGCGAGCCGGTCGGCCTGCGCCACCATGCGGCGGGCCATGAGGAGCATGCGCGTGATGACGAGCCCGACGACGACGCAGCCCGCGACGGCGAGCTCGACCGAGTCGGGGTCCTCGCCGGCGAGCCACTGGACGACGGCGGCCCCCGGCAGCGCGAGGAGCACCACCCACAGCCAGGCGAGCCTGCTCAGGCCGACGCGCTCGCTCGGCGGGGGCTGCCGCTCGGACGCCGCGACGATCGAGCAGTCGGCGACGGCGAGCCCGAGGAGCGCGTAGCCGGCCAGCCACAGCCACTCGATGCGCACGCCGTAGGGGCCGACCCAGGTCAGCGTCGTGGACGCCTCGAAGAGCACGTCGGCGGCGAGCGTCGCCGCCAGCCCGGCCCACAGCAGCCACAGGCAGCGCGAGCGGAACGACGAGCCGCCGGCGAGGTACGCGAGAAGGGTGAGCAGGACGACGTCGCCCACCGTGTAGGCGGCCGCGACGACGGCCGCGAGGCCGTGGGGCCCCGGCGCCTCGAACGCCGGCCCCACCGCCGAGATCCAGAGCACGGCCAGCACGACGGTGCCGACGAGCACGGCGTCGAGCACCGCGATCGAGTCGCTGGCCGGGTTGCGCACCCGTGCGAGGCGGACGATGCCGACGGCGAGGAGGACGTACCCGAGCAACGAGACGGCGTCGGCCACGCTGGGGAACGGGTCGGCGCCGAGACGCTCGCGGAGGATCCAGACCGTGTCGCCTGCCACCCAGACCGCGAGCCCGCACGTGAGGATCGCCCAGGGCGCGCGGTGCGGCGGCCCGTGGCGCCGGATGCCGACGACGGCGGCCGCGACCGCGAGGACGCCGATCGCGACGTAGAGGACGTCCCGGGCGGGTCCGACGGGGAGCAGCGCGTGGCTCGCGACGGCGCTCCCGCCGACCGCGAACCGCCACCAGGGAGCGACCCCCGCGCGTGCCCTCACTCCCGCGACATCGGCCGGACCCGCCGGGAAGTGAAGGCTCACACGGGTGCGGCGGGCGCCTGGGCGCGGGTGAAATCCGGGAACTGGCCAGGCACGACGCCGCGGACGGGGCACCGGCGACCGGTCAGAGGCCCTGCCACTCGGGCTTGCGCGACCAGGTCTCGCGGAAGTGGTCGGCGAGCTGGAGGCGACCCGCCGCGGCGTCGTCGAGCAGGACCGTCACGTGCGGGTGGAGCTGCAGCACGGACGCCGGCCACATCGCGCTGACCGCGCCCTCGACCATGCGGTGCACCGCCTCGGCCTTGGCCCGACCCGAGGCGAGCAGCACCAGGTGCCGGGCCTCCATGATCGTGCCGAGCCCCTGCGTGAGCACGTGCCGCGGCACCGCCTCCGCGTCGCCGCCGAAGAACCGCGCGTTGTCGAGCCGCGTCTGCTCGGCGAGCGTCTTGATCCGGGTGCGCGACGCGAGCGACGACCCCGGCTCGTTGAAGGCCAGGTGCCCGTCCGTCCCGATGCCGAGGACCTGCAGGTCCACGCCCCCGGCCGCCCGGATCTCCGCCTCGTACGCGGCGCACGCGGCCGGGATGTCGGCGGCGGCGCCGTCGGGCGCCCGCACGGCGCCGGGCGCGAAGTCCACGCGCGAGGCGAGCTCGCGGTCGATCACGGCGGCGTACCGCTCGGGGTGGTCCGCGGGCAGGCCCACGTACTCGTCGAGCAGGAACGCGCGCGCCCGGGCGAAGGAGACCCGCCCGGCCTCGTGCCGGCGCACCAGCTCCTCGTACAGCGCGAGCGGCGACGAGCCCGTGGCGAGCCCGAGCACCGCGTCCGGCTTGTCGCGCAGCAGGCGCTCGACGGCGTCGGCGGCCAGCCGCGCGCACTCGGCCGGCGTGGTGATGACGACCTCCATCAGTCCATCCTCTCCGCCGACGCCGGGGGCGCACCCGCGGGGGCGTCCGTCGCGGGGCGGGGCGTGCGGTCGACCGGGCCGTCGACGGCGGGGGCGACGGGCGGCATCGGCACGGTCACCGGCCGCGGGCTCGTGGCGAGCGCCGCGCCGACCGCGCCCACGGGCACGTCCGCGGGCGCCAGCTCGATCCGCTCGGCCAGCCCGAGGCTCGCGACGAACGCCGAGGCGGCGCCCTGCCGCCCGACGGCGTCCCGCACCGCCCGCAGGAGGGGCGCCCCGACGTGGGCGACCCCGCCGCCCAGGACGACCCGGGCGACGTCGACGCCGAGCACGAGCACGCGCACGGCGGCGGCGACCGCGTCGGCGTACGCGTCGCGGACGGCGACGGCGCCGGGGTCGCCCGCCGCGGCGGCGGCGAAGAGGGCGGCGGGCACCGGGCGGCCGTCGTCGGGCGCGGGCCACGAGGCGTCGAGCGCCGAGCCCGAGGCGTACAGCTCGAGGCAGCCGCGCTGACCGCACGCGCACGGCGGGCCGTCCGGCCGGTAGGTGAGGTGGCCGATCTCGCCGGCGGCGCCCGCGTGCCCGCGGCGCAGGCGGCCGTCGAGGACGAGCCCGGCGGCCAGGCCGGTGCCGAGCGCCAGCAGCGCCATGTCCGCGTGGCCGGTGACCGCCGCGGCGCCGAGGGCCGCCGCGTTGAGGTCGTTCTCCACGGTCACGGGCACCCGGCCGGCGGGGTCGAGCCGCTCGGCGAGGAGCGCCGCGACCGGGACGTCGGCGAGGTCGATGCGCAGGTTCACGGCGTGCGACACCGTGCCGGTGCGGGGGTCGACGATCCCCGGCAGCGCCAGCCCGACGCCGGTGAGGTCGGCGGGGTCCACGCCCTCGGCCGCGCACAGCCCGCGCACGACCTCCGCGGCCGTGCCGACGACGCCCTCCGTCCCGTGGTCGGTGGGCAGCCGCAGCGAGTGCCGGACGACCGGGCGGGCGTCCGGGCCGTCGAGGAGGACGCCGAGCACCTTGCTGCCGCCGACGTCGAGGCCGACGCGCAGCCCCCCGGGGCGCTCCCCCATCAGCCCTTCACCGCCCCGGAGACCAGGCCGGACGTCATCCGGCCCTGCACGAACAGGAAGAACACGATGACGGGCACAGCGAGCAGCGACGACGCCGCCATGACCTCGGCCCAGTTCACGCCGCGGTTCGCCGACGCCTGCAGGAACGTGCGCAGCCAGAGCGGCAGGGTGTGCGCGCTCTCCGCGGGCAGCGCGACCAGCGCGACGGTGAACTCGTTCCAGGCCTGCAGGAACGCGTACACGCCGGACGCCACGAGGCCGGGCGCCAGCAGCGGCAGCGTGATCCGCAGGAACGCCTGGAAGCGCGAGAGGCCGTCGACCATCGCGGCCTCCTCGAGGTCCGCCGGCACGCTCGCCACGAACCCGCGCAGCATCCAGACGGTGAAGGGCACGATCGCCGCGGTGTACAGGACCGAGACGCCGATGACCGAGTTGAGCAGGCCGGTCGCGGAGAGCATCTTGTACTGCGCGATGAACAGGCCCTCGGCCGGCAGCATCTGCACGAACAGCACGGCCAGGACGAACGAGCGCCGCCCGCGGAACCGGTACCGGCTGATGCCGAGCGCCGCGAGGAACGCGAACACGAGCACCGCGACCACCGTCACGCCCGTCACGGCGAGGCTCATCCGCAGCGCGGTCGGGAAGCCCGAGCCGGAGACGACGGCGGTGAAGTTCGTCAGCGTCGCGTGCGTGGGCAGGAACGACGGCGTCGTCGCGCGCAGGCGGGCGACCGGCGTCAGCGCGGACAGCACCATCCAGTAGACGGGGAACACCCACAGGGCGGCCACGAGGAGGGCGAGCGCGGCGAGCGCGCCCCGGCCCACCCGGCGTCGGACGCGGGCGGCGGAGCGGGGCCGCGGGGCCGGCGCCGGGCGCACGCCCGCCGTGGTCAGGGCCGTCACGACAGCTCCTTCATGAGGCTGCGCACGTAGGGCCAGCTGAGCAGCACCGTGAGCAGCAGGACGAGGATCGAGACGGCGGCCGCGCCGGCGAAGTCCTGGCGGCCGATGCCGAGCTCGAAGATGAAGTTGCCGAGCAGGTTCGTCTCCGACACGGGGGCGCCCGAGTCCTGCAGCAGCCGGATCTGGGCGAACACCCGCAGGTCCCAGATGATCTGCAGCAGGAACACGATCGCCAGGACCGGGCGGACCATCGGCAGGAGGATGTGCCGCAGCGTCTGCCACGCCGAGGCACCGTCGATGCGGACGGCCTCGAGCACCTCCTCCGGCACCTGCGTGAGTCCCGCGTAGACGGACAGCGCCACGAACGGCACCGACATCCACACGATGATCACCGTGGCGACGAAGAAGAAGGACAGCGGCTGGGCGAGCCAGTTGTGCCCGGCGTAGCCCTCGAAGCCGAGCCGCACCAGCAGCCAGTTGATGACGCCCGTGCGCCAGTCGAAGAGCCAGCGCCACACGGTGACGGCGGCGACCATCGGCATCGCCCAGGCGAGCAGGAGGGTGATCTGCAGGGTGACGCGCGCCCACGGGCGGACCGCGCGCATGAGCAGCGCGAGCGCGACGCCGATCGCCACCGTGGCGACCGCGTTGACCAGGCAGAACAGCAACGACCGCACGACGACGGCCCACACCTCGTCCCGGCTGAAGATCTCCGCGTAGTTCTCGAGCCCGACGAACCGCGGCGGCTGGCCGAACTGCTGGGCCAGGCCGTACTCCTGCAGCGACGTGACGACCTGCCAGTAGACCGGGTAGCCCAGGCCGAGCAGCAGGACGGCGACGGCGGGCAGCACGAGCAGGTAGCCCGGGGCGTGGCGGCGGGCGGGCGGCGTCGGGCCGCCGCGCGCGCGGCGGCGCCGGTCGTCGGCGCGGGCCGGCGTGGCGCGGACGAGCGTGTCCGCCATGGGGGCCTCCAGGTGAGGTGGGCGACGACGGCCGCGGCCGGTCCGTGGAGGGTGCGCCGGCGGGGCGGCACCCTCCACGGACCCGAGCCGATCAGCCGTTGAGCATCGGCGTGAGGATCGCGTCGTACTCGGCGGCGAGCGCAGCCACGTCCCCGCCCTCGGCGATCTTCTGGAACAGCTCCTCGTAGACGAACGCCGCCTCCACGGCCGCCCAGCCCGGCGCGGCCGGGGTGAGCTTCGACGCCGCGGCGGTGTCGATCATCGTGCGGGCGAACTCGTCGTCCCCGAGGGCGTCGACGTAGTTGGCGTTGGCCGGGCCGAGCCCGTTCTGCGCCAGCATCGTCTGGTACTCCGGCGAGAAGATGATCCGCAGGAGGTTCTCCGCGAGCTCCGGGTGCTGCGACTGCGCGGAGATCGCGATGTTCGAGCCGCCGGCGAACACCGGCGCCAGGCCGCCGTCCACGCCGGGCAGGCCGAAGATGCCCCACTTCTCTGGGTCGGCCATGCCGTCGCGGACCTCGTCACCGGCGTCGTTCGTCGTCAGGTCGCCGATGGACCAGCGGGCCCAGCCCGGCGCCATGATCGTGGCGGCGAGCGGCGGGGTGCCGTCGGTCCCGTCGTTGAGGAAGTCCCAGTACGCGACGTCGCGCTCGGTCGCCGGGACGTTCGACGCCGTCCGGTAGACCTCCTGCCACGCCTCGAGGCCCTCGATGGTCTTCGGGTCGGACAGCGTCGAGGTCCACTCGCCGCCGTCCTCGACGGCGAGCTCGCCGCCGTGGGCGAAGACCCACGAGATGCCGTTGCGCCAGTCCTGGCCGCCCATGGCGAAGCCGGACATGGTGTCGGTGCGCAGCTGGGCGACGGCGTCCGCGAACTCGCCCAGCGTCGTCGGGACCTCGAGGCCCGCCTGCGTCCAGATGTCCTTCCGGTAGAACATGTAGCGCGAGCCGAAGTAGTACGGCAGCGCGTACACGGTGTCACCGACCGAGCCCACCTCGACGAAGGACTGCAGCAGGTCGTCCCCGCCCAGCTCCTCGTAGATCGGGGTGAGGTCGCGGAACGCGCCGACCGTGGTGAACGTCGGCGACTGCGTGTTGCCGATCTCCACGACGTCGGGCGTGTTCGCGGGGTCGGGCAGGGCGGTGGTCAGCCGGGTGACGAGGTCGCCCCAGCCCACCTCCTCGATGACGAGGGTCGAGCCCTCGTTCTCCGCCGCGAACGTGTCGATGAGGTAGTCCCGCAGCTCCTGCGGGGTGTCCCCGCCGGCGAGCCACAGGGTGATCTCGGCGGCCTCGGGGGCCTCGTCGGTGGCGCTGGGCTCGTCGCCCGGCTCCTCGGCCCCGTCGTTGCTGCTGCACGCCGTCAACGCCAGCGTCCCGACGAGCAGGCCGGCGACGCCGGCGGCCAGGCCACTGCGCCTGACCTTGTTCCGTACCATTCTCACGTGGGTTCCTTCCCGGTGCGCTGACGACGCCGCTCGGCGTCGTCGAGGGTTGTGACCTGCCTGGACGGTCAGCTCGGGGTGGTCACGTCACCCCGAGCTGACCGGACAGCACGAGCACGGCCGCCCCCGAGAGCGGGGCTGCCTCCCCCAGCGTGGTCACCCGCAGCTGCAGGCCACGGCTCGTGACCGGCATCGTGCGTTCGCGGATGGCCGCCAGTGCCGCGTCGCGCAGGGGGCCGCCGAGAAGCTCGGGCGGACCGCTCAGCACCACCTCGGCGAGGTTGAGTGCACTCACGACCGGCGCCAGGACGATGCCGAGGCGCCGGCCGACCGACGCCAGGGCGGCGTCGGCCGACGTGGGGTCGAGACCGGCGACGCGGCGGCGCAGGGCCGGCAGCGCGAGGACGGTCTCGAGGCAGCCGGTGCGCCCGCAGGCGCACGGCAGCGGGGGGCCCAGGGGCCCGTCGTCGTCCCGCTCGTCGACGGCGGTGACGTGGCCGAGCTCGCCGGCGGCGTGGCCGTGGCCGGAGACCAGGGCGCCGTCGACGACGATGCCCGCGCCGACGCCCTGGCCCACCGTGAGCACGAGGAGGCCCGCGCCGGACGCACCGCCGAACGTGAACTCGCCGAGCGCGGCGGTGTCCGCGTCGTTCGCGACGTGCACGGGCACGCCGAGCGCCTCGGTGAGCCGGGCGGCGAGCGGGAGGTCGTACCAGTCGCGGTTGGGCGCCTCGAGGACGTTCCCGCCGGCGTCGATGATGCCGGGCGAGCCGACGCCGACGCCCAGGACCGGGCGGGTCGCGGCGCCGACGAGGGCGCGGCAGAACGCGGTGAGGTCGGCGAGGGCGGCCTCGCCGCGCGGCTCGGTGAACCGCGCGCTGCGCTGGTCGACGACGGCGCCGGACAGGTCGAGGAGCGCACCGTGCAGGAGCTCGTCGTCGCGCAGGTCGACGGCGACGATCCGGAAGGCCTCGGTGCGCAGCCCGACGAGCGTGCCGCGCTTGCCGACCTTGCCCTCCTCGTGGGCCTGGCCGAGCTCGGCCACGAGGCCCTCGGCCAGCAGCTCTCCGACGAGGTCGGAGATCGTCACGCGGGTGAGCCCGGTGCTGCGGGCGAGGTCGGCGCGGGAGCCCGGGCCGCCGTGGAAGAGCTGCTGGAGCACCATCGCGCGGTGGACCACGCGTGCGTGCTCCGGCAGCACCTTGCTGGCCGGGCGGAGCGTCCGCGTCGTCGTGGGCACGATTGTTAGTGAACCTTCTTTACAAACTCGGTGTCAAGGGTCGATGATCGGGGGGTGCAGTTTCGTGACCGAACCGTCACCTTCCCGGTCGATCCGGGCGTCCGGTCGCCCCTGACGGCGGGAGGGCCGCGGTGAGCCTCGTCCTGCGCGGCCGCGTCGTCACGCCCGCCGCCGTGCTCGAGGACGGCGCGATCGCCGTCGAGGGCGACCGGATCGCCTGGGTGGGCCCCGCCGCCGACCTGCCCGCCGGGCTCGCCGTGCCCGAGCCCTCCCCCGCGCCCCGCACCTACCTGCCCGGCCTCGTCGACCTGCACTGCCACGGCGGCGGCGGCGCGAGCTTCCCCGACGCCACGGACGCCGGGACCGCCCGGCGCGCCGTCGCGGAGCACCTGCGCCACGGCACCACCACGCTCGTCGCCTCGCTCGTCACGGCCGACGCCGACACCCTCGTCGCGCGCACCGCCCTCCTCGCCGACCTCGCCGACGCGGGCGACCTCGCCGGCATCCACCTCGAGGGCCCCTTCCTCTCCCCCGTCCGGTGCGGCGCGCAGAACCCGGCGCTCATGACCGAGGGCCGGCCCGCCGTCGTGCGCCGGGTCGCCGAGGCCGCCCGCGGCCACCTCGTCACCATGACGGTCGCCCCCGAGGTGGCGGGCGTCGGCGGGCCCGAGGGTGTCGCCGCCGCGCTCGCGGCCGCGGGCGCGCTGCCCTCCTACGGCCACACCGACGCCGACGACGCCACGTTCGCCGCGGCCCTCGCCGAGGCGCGGGGCCTCCTCGCCCGGCCCGGCGCCCGCTCCCCGCGCCCGACGGTCACCCACCTGTTCAACGGCATGCCCCCGTGGCACCACCGCGCGGCCGGCCCCGTGCCCGCCGCGCTCGCCGCCGCCGCGCGCGGCGAGGCCGTCGTCGAGCTCGTGGCCGACGGCGTGCACCTCGCCCCCGGCACCGTCCGCGCAGTGTTCTCGCTGGTGGGCGCGGCGAACGTCGCGCTCGTCACCGACGCGATGGCCGCCGCGGGCATGCCCGACGGCGCGTACGTCCTCGGCCCGGTCCGCGTCCTCGTGCGCGGCGGGGTCGCGCGCCTCGCGGGCACCGAGGGCGGTCCCGACGGCGGTCCCGAGGACGGCACGCCATTCGACCAGCGCCCCATCGCGGGCGGCACCGCGCACCTGCTGGACGTCGTCCGCGCGACGGTCGCGGCCGGCGTCGGGCTGGTGGACGCGGTCGCGGCGGCGAGCGCGACGCCCGCCGCGGTGCTCGGCCGCGCGGACGTCGGCGCCCTCGCCGCCGGCCGGCGGGCCGACGTCGTCGAGACGGATGCGGACCTGCGCCCCCTGCGGGTGCTCCGGGCCGGCGCGTGGGTGGCCGCGTGAGCGGGCCCGGCGCGGCCGCGCGCCCCGACGTCCTGCCCCTCGTGCCCGCGCCGCGCCGCGCGGTGGCCACGCCGGGCGACCCCCTGCACCTCGGCGCGGCGACCCGCGTCGTCGCGGCGGGCGGGGCGGCCGCCGTCGGCCCGCTCGTCGCCGGGCGCCTGGGCGCGCGGCTGGGCCGCGAGGTCCCCGTCCGGGCCGACGACGACGGGCGGCCGGGCGCCGTCGTCCTCCGCCTCGTCCCCGGGCCGGCCGCCGACGGCGGCACCGACGCGGGCGACCCACCCGGCGCCTACCGCGTCACGGTGGACGGGGCGCGCGCGGTGGTCGAGGCCGCGGACGCGGACGGCCTGCGCCACGGCGCCGCGACCCTCGACCAGCTCGTCGTCCGCACACCGGACGGCGGCGCGGGGCTGCGGCGGGCCGAGGTCGCCGACGCGCCGCGGTTCGGCTGGCGCGGGCTGCATCTCGACGTCGCGCGCCACTTCCACGACGCGGCGACCGTGCGCGCGCTGCTCGACGTCGCCTGGAGCCTGCGCCTCAACCGGCTGCACCTGCACCTCACGGACGACCAGGGCTGGCGCATCGAGGTCCCCTCCCGGCCGCGGCTCACGGAGGTCTCGGGGGCGACCGCCGTCGACGGCGACCCCGGCGGCTTCTTCACCGTCGCCGACCTCGCGGCGATCCAGGCGTACGGGGCGGAGCGCGGGATCACCGTGGTGCCCGAGATCGACCTCCCCGGGCACGTCAACGCCGCGCTGCACGCCTACCCCGAGCTCACGCCCGACGGCGCCGGCGTGCCCCCGTACACCGGGATCGAGGTCGGCTTCAGCCGGCTGCACGCCGACGTGCCCGCGACCGCGGCGTTCGTGCGCGACGTCCTCGCGGACGTCGCGGCCATGACCGAGGGCCCGTACCTGCACGTCGGCGGCGACGAGGCGCTGACCCTCGAGGCCGACGAGTACGCGCGCCTCGTCGCGATCGTGGCCGAGGAGGTGCGCCGCGCCGGCAAGACCCTCGTCGGCTGGCAGGAGGTCGCCCGGGCGCGGCTCGCGCCCGGCAGCCTCGTGCAGGTGTGGGACGACCGCGAGGACCTGTCGGCCGTCGCCGACGCCGCGCGGCGCGGCGCCCGCGTCATCCTCTCCCCCGCCCGGCGGACCTACCTGGACCAGAAGCCGCACGCCGGCTTCCCCGTCGGCCTCGACTGGGCCGGCACCGTCGAGCTGCGCGACGCGTACGAGTGGGAGCCCGCGGACGTCGTGCCCGGCCTGCCGCCCGCGGCGGTCGCCGGCGTCGAGGCGGCCCTGTGGACCGAGACGATCCGCACGCGCGACGAGGTGCTGACGATGCTCCTGCCGCGGCTCGCCGCCGTGGCGGAGGTCGCGTGGTCCGAGCCCGGGCGGCGCTCGTGGCCCGACTTCGCCGCGCGCGTCGCCGCGCTCGCCCCCACGTGGGACGAGGCCGGCCTGCCCTGGTACCGCTCGCCGCAGGTCGACTGGTAGCGGGCCGACGGCGGCGACCCGTCGCCGGGCGTGCCGGGCCGGCGGGCCGGCTCCGCCCTCAGGCGCCCACGTAGGCGGCGAGGTGCTCGCCCGTCAGCGTCGCCCGCCGGGCCACGAGGTCGGCCGGCGTGCCCTCGAAGACGATCCGGCCGCCGTCGTGCCCGGCCCCCGGGCCGAGGTCGATGATCCAGTCCGCGTGCGCCATGACCGCCTGGTGGTGCTCGATGACGATGACGGTCCGCCCCGCGTCGACGAGCCGGTCCAGCAGGGCGAGGAGCTGCTCGACGTCGGCGAGGTGCAGGCCGTTCGTCGGCTCGTCGAGCACGTACACGCCGCCCTTGTCGCCCATCCGGGTCGCGAGCTTGAGGCGCTGCCGCTCGCCGCCGGACAGCGTCGTCAGCGGCTGGCCGAGCGTGACGTACCCGAGGCCGACGTCGGCGAGCCGCTCGAGGATCGCGTGCGCCGCCGGCGTGCGCGCCTCGCCCGCGGCGAAGAACTCGCGCGCCTCGCTCACGGGCATCGCGAGCACCTCGCTGATGTCCTTGCCGCCGAGCCGGTACTCGAGCACCGACGCGTCGAACCGCCGCCCCTCGCACACCTCGCAGGTCGTCGCGACGCCGGCCATCATCGCCAGGTCCGTGTAGATGACCCCGGCGCCGTTGCAGACCGGGCAGGCGCCCTCGGAGTTGGCGCTGAACAGCGACGGCTTGACGCCGTTGGCCTTCGCGAACGCCTTGCGCACCGGCTCGAGCAGGCCCGTGTACGTCGCGGGGTTGCTGCGGCGGGAGCCGCGGATCGCGCTCTGGTCGATCGCCACGACGTCGTCGCGCGGGGACACCGAGCCGTGGATGAGCGAGCTCTTGCCGGAGCCGGCCACGCCGGTGACGACGACGAGCACCCCGAGGGGGATGTCGACGTCGACGTCGCGCAGGTTGTTCGTGCTCGCGCCGCGCACCTCGATCCAGCCCGTGGGCGTGCGGACGGCCGGCTTGAGCGCCGCGCGGTCGTCCAGGTGGCGGCCGGTGAGCGTGCCGCTCGCGCGCAGGCCCTCCACCGACCCCTCGTAGACGACGTGCCCGCCCGCCGTGCCCGCGCCGGGCCCGAGGTCGACGACGTGGTCGGCGATCGTGATCATCTCCGGCTTGTGCTCGACGACGAGCACCGTGTTGCCCTTGTCCCGCAGCTGCTGCAGCAGGCCGTTCATCCGCTGGATGTCGTGCGGGTGCAGGCCGATGCTCGGCTCGTCGAACACGTAGGTCACGTCCGTCAGCGACGAGCCGAGGTGCCGGATCATCTTCGTCCGCTGCGCCTCGCCGCCCGAGAGCGTGCCCGACGGCCGGTCCAGGGTCAGGTAGCCGAGCCCGATCTCCACGAACGAGTCGAGCGTGCTGCGCAGGTTCGCCAGCAGGGGCGCCACGCTCGGCTCGTCGAGCTCGCGCACCCACTCCGCGAGGTCGCTGATCTGCATCGCGCACGCGTCGGCGATGCTGATGCCCCGGATCTTCGAGCTCCGCGCCGCCGCGTTGAGCCGCGTCCCGTCGCACTCGGGGCACGTCGCGAACCGCGCGGCCCGCTCGACGAACGCCCGCAGGTGCGGCTGCAGGGCCTCGACGTCCTTGCTCAGCAGCGACTTCTGCACGCGCGGGACCAGTCCCTCGAACGTGAAGCCCATGGTGTCGTGGCGGACCTTGCGCGCCTCGCCGTAGTAGAGGTCGTGGCGCTGCTCCGGCGTGAGGTCGCGCACCGGGACGTCGCCCGGGACGACCACGGTGAACACGCGCACGAGCCACCCGTCCGCGGTGTACCCGGGCACCTTGATGGCCCCCTCGCGCAGCGAGAGCGACTCGTCGACGAGCGCGGCCAGGTCGATCTCGTTGACCTTGCCCATGCCCTCGCAGCGCGGGCACATGCCGCCGGTGACGGTGAAGCTGCGCGCCACCGCCTGCCCGTCGCCGCGCTCGACCACCGCCTCGCCCGTGCCCGTCGCCGACGCGATGTTGAACGAGAACGCCTGCGCCGGGCCGACGTACGGCTCACCCAGCCGGCTGAACAGGATGCGCAGGAGGGTGTGCACGTCCGTGGCGGTGCCGACCGTGGAGCGGACGTTCGCCCCCATCCGCTCCTGGTCGACGATGATCGCCGTCGTCAGGCCCTCGAGGACGTCGACGTCCGGGCGCGCCAGGCTCGGCATGAACCCCTGGACGAACGCGCTGTACGTCTCGTTGATGAGCCGCTGGGACTCGGCGGCGATGGTGTCGAAGACGAGCGAGCTCTTGCCGGAGCCCGAGACCCCGGTGAACACCGTGAGGCGCCGCTTGGGGATCTCGACGTGCACGTCCTGCAGGTTGTTCTCGCGCGCCCCGACGACCCGGATGACGTCGTGGCTGTCGGCCGGGTGCCGTGCCGCGCCGCCCGCGGTCGTCGCGGCGGACGTCGTGGTGGTTCCGGTGCGCGTCGTTCCGGTCGTGCTCATCCCGCCTCCAGCGCCGACGTCGGGGACTCGCCATCCTGCCCCCGCCCACCGACATCGCCCGCGGGGCGACCCACCGCCGTCGGGCCGGGCGCCGCCGTCCGACCCGGCACCGCCGGCGCGCTGGCCGCCGTCACAGGGACTGCTGGATGCGGACCATGCTGCCCGCAGGGTCGCGGAACGCGCAGTCGCGGACCCCGTACGGCTGGTCCATGGGCTCCTGGGCGACCTCCGCGCCGCTCGCCTCGACCCGCGCGAAGACCGCGTCGACGTCGTCGGTGGCCAGCACGACGGCGGCGTAGCTCCCCTTGGCCATGAGCTCGGCGATGGTGCGCCGCTCGTCGTCGGTGAGCCCCGGGTCGACCGCCGGCGGCGTGAGGACGATCGAGGTGTCCCGCTGCCCGGGCGGGCCCACGGTGATCCAGCGCATGGCGCCCTGGCCGACGTCGCCCCGGACCTCGAAGCCCAGCGTGTCCCGGTAGAACGCGAGCGACGCCTCCGGGTCGGTGTGCGGGAGGAACGTGTAGTGGATCGTCAGGTTCATGCGGTCACGCTAGGTGCACGTCGCGCGCCGGGGCTTCTCGATTCCTGACGGGCCTGGTGGCCTGCTTGACGACGACCGTGGGCAGCCCCTCCGTCGAGCGCGCCCGCCGGCGGTAGACGCTCGGCGGCACCCCGACGAGCTCGGTGAACCGCGTGCTGAACGTGCCGAGCGACGAGCAGCCGACGGCGAAGCACACCTCGGTCACCGACAGGTCGCCGCGGCGCAGCAGCGCCATCGCGCGCTCGATCCGGCGGGTCATGAGGTAACTGTACGGGGACTCGCCGAAGGCGCGCTTGAACTCTCGGCTGAGGTGCCCGGCGGACATGTGCGCCTCGCGCGCGAGCGCCGCCACGTCGAGGGGCTGGGCGTAGTCGCGGTCGATCCGGTCGCGGACGCGCCGGAGCCGGGCGAGGTCGCGCAGGCGCTGGTCGTCGGCGGACGGGCTCATCGCGCCGATCGTCGCACGCGCCCCCGGCCCCGGGCACCCCGGGGCCGGGAGCGGCGCTCCGGGCCGTCGGCTCAGCCCAGCGTGCCCGCCGCGTGCTTGGCGGCGACGTACCCGTACGACAGGCCCTGCCCCACGGTCGCGCCCGGGCCGGGGTACACGCGCCCGAACGCGTTGCCCGCCGCGTTGCCGGTGGCGTACAGGCCCTCGATCACCGAGCCGTCCGCGCGCAGTGCGCGGGCGAACCCGTCGGCGCGGATCCCGCCGCACGTGCCGAGGTCGCCCGGGACCACCTTGACCGCGTAGAACGGCCCGGAGTCGATGACGCCGAGGCACGGGTTGGGCGTGACCTTCGGGTCGCCGTAGTACCTGTCGTACGCGGACTCGCCGCGGCCGAAGTCGTCGTCGTGCCCCTGCCGCGCGAGGAGGTTGAACCGCTCCACGGTGGCGGGCAGCTCCGGCAGCCCGACGGCGGCCGCGAGCGCGGGGACGGTGTCCGCCTTGACGGCCACCCCGGCGTCGTACCAGGCCTTGGGGAGCGCCTGGCGCGGCATGAGGGCGCCGCCGAACAGGTACCGGTTGCGGAACCGCTGGTCGAAGACGAGCCACGCGGGGATGTGCGGGTCGTCCTCCTTGTGCAGGCCGAGGATGACCTGGCCGGCCGTCATGTAGTTGACGGCCTCGTTCATGAACCGCCGGCCCGCGCCGTTGACCATGATCGAGCCCGGCAGCGAGCGCTCGGCGAGCAGCGACCCCGGCATCGGGCCCGGGATCGGCAGCGCCGGGAACCACCAGGACTCGTTCATGAACGCGAGGTCGGCGCCGTGCGCCTGCGCGATCTCGATGACCTCGCCGGTGTTGTGCTCGTTGCCGAGCGTCCACGCGGTGTCGAGGTGCTCGGACTGGTAGCGGTGCTTCATCTCGGCGTTGCGCTCGAACCCGCCGGCGGCGAGGATCACGCCCCTCTCGACGCGCACGACCGTGTCCACGCCGTCGCGGGAGACGACGACGCCGACCACCCGCCCGCGCTCGACCAGCAGGTCCTTGAGCGGGGACCGGGTCCACAGCGAGATGCCCATCCGACGCACGCCCGCGAGCAGGCCCGCGACGAGCGCCTGGCCGAGCGTCACGTACTCACGCCCGACGAGCATGCCGCCGACGCCCATGCCGAGGCCCCGCGCGCCCTGCCGCACGCCGCGCAGGTCGCGCGCGGCGAGGTTGAGCCACTTGTAGCCGCTGCTCGTGATCGGCATGGGGAAGGGCGCCTTGAGGGCGGGCGGCTTGAGGAGCGCCCGGTCCGCGCCGAGGGCCTTGGCGTTGAACGGCGCCGGCTCGACGGCGCGCCCGCCCGGGGAGCCGCCGGGCAGCTCCGGGAAGTAGTCGGCGTACTCCCGCATGAAGGAGAAGCGCAGCGGCGTGCGCCGCCGCATGAGGTCCACGGCCGCCGGCCCGTACGTCACGTGCGAGCCCCAGCGCTCCTCGTCGACCTCGCCCTTGGTGACCGCGCGCAGGTAGGCGCGGATGCGCTCCTCGCTGTCGACGGCACCCGCCTCGCGCAGCACGGAGTTGCCGGGGATCCAGAAGCCGCCGCCGGAGAGCGCCGTCGACCCGCCGACGTGCTCGCTCTTCTCCACGACGAGGACCGACAGCCCCTCCTCGGCCGCGGTCAGCGCGGCCAGCAGCCCGGTCCCCGAGCCGACGACCACCAGGTCGAACGTCATCTCGTCCATCTCGTTCCCCTCGTGCGCCGACCGCCCGACGTCGGACCGTCCGGGCGGCAAAACGGACACCGCTGTCCGATCAAGGGAAGTGTAAAGACACGGCAAGGGCCGGGCGAGGGACTGAGGTCCGGGGCGGTCCCGGCGCTACTCTCGCGCCGTGGGAGTGGTGGACGACGCCGCGCCGCGCACGGACGCGGTCAGCCGACGCCGGGACGCCCAGCGCAACTACGACGCGCTCGTGGCGGCGGCCGAGATCGAGTTCGCGACGGCCGGCCCGGACGTGCCCCTCGACGCCGTGGTCCGCCGGGCCGGCGTCGGGCGCGGCACGCTCTACCGCCACTTCGCCGACCGGCGGGCCCTCGCCGCCGCGATCTACGAGCGGTACACGCTCGAGCACGAGGCCTGGATCGCCGAGCACGCCGCGGAGCCCGACATCGCCCTGCGCCTCCTCGCCCGCATGGTCGGGATCCAGGCCCGCACGCGCGGCGTCATGGTCATCCTGTCCCGCGACCCCGGCGGCCACCGGCGCATGCGCGGCCTCGAGGACCGCACCCGCGCGCTCCTGGCGGTGGCGCTCGAGCGGTCGCAGGCGGCCGGCGTCGTGGCGCCCACCGTGACGGTCGACGACCTGCTCCTCGTGCTCGGCATGGTCGAGGGCGCGCTCGTCGGCCTGCCGTTCGAGGGCGCCCCCGACGCCGCCGAGCGGGTCCTGCAGCTCGTGCTCCCGGCGCTCACCCGCGGCCCGGCCGACGACACCCTCCTCCACCACGCGTGAGCCGGCGCGTGAGCCGCGGGCGGGCGGTCCCGGCGGGCCGGGCGGGCGGGCGCGCGGCGCGGGCGGGCGCCGTGGCGTGGCACGATGCTGGGTGAGTCGACGCGAGGAGAACTGACGGCATGGCGGCACGGGTGGTGGTGGTCGGCGGCGGATACGGCGGCGCGACCCTGGCCAAGCGGCTCGACGACGTGGCCGACGTCGTCCTCGTGGAGCCCAAGGACGCGTTCGTGCACGCGAGCGCCGCGCTGCGGGCCGTCGTCGACCCGGAGTGGCAGGCGCGCGTCTTCTACCCCTACGACGGGCTGCTCAAGCGGGGCCGCGTCGTGCAGGACTGGGCCCGCCGCGTCTCCCCGCACCGCGTGCAGATCTCCCCGTTCGAGTCGATCGACGCCGACGTCGTGGTGCTCGCCACCGGGACCGCGTACCCGTTCCCGGCGAAGTTCCTGGAGAACGAGGCCGACGTCGCGTCCGCCCGCCTCGCCCGCATGCGGGACGACCTGGCGCGCTGCGACCGCGTGCTCCTCGTCGGCGGCGGCCCCGTCGGCCTGGAGCTCGCGGGCGAGCTGACCGCGGCCTTCCGGCACCTGCGCGTCACCGTGGTCGACATCGCCGACGACGTGCTCACCTCCGGCGACTTCCTGCCCGAGCTCCGGGCGACCATCCGCGAGCAGCTCGAGGAGCGCGGCGTGGAGTTCGTCACGGGGGCGCCGCTCGCCTTCCTGCCGCCGGTCGACGTCGGCACGTACGCGCCCTTCACCGTCGAGACGACGACGCGGGTGCCGCTCGAGGCGCAGATGTGGTTCCGCTGCTACGGGTCGCGCGCGCAGACCGGCTACCTGGACGAGGAGCTCGCGGCCGCGCGCCGGCCCGACGGGCGCCTGCGGGTCACCGAGCACCTGACGGTGGTCGGCCAGGACCGGGTGTTCGCGATCGGCGACATCACGGACGTGCCGGAGAGCAAGCGGGCCTCCGCCGCGATCGCGCACGCCGACGTCGTCGCCCGCAACGTCATGGACGTGCTCGAGGGCCGCCGGCCGAGCGCCCGCTACCACGCGGCGGCCGAGCTCATCGTGCTCCCGCTCGGCCCGGACGGCGGCGCGTCGCAGCTCGAGCTGGACGGCGGGCGACGCGAGGTCGTCGGCCCCGCGGAGACGAGCCGGATCAAGGGCCGGGACCTGTTCTCCACCGACGTCGCGGAGCTGTTCGGCCGGGCCTGATCCGGCCCAACGCGGCCGCGCTCAGCGCGCCGAGCGCAGGGGGCGGAGCGCGGGGACCGGAGGTCGCGCGACGCCGACGAGGCGCTCCCCGCCGCGCGCGGCGGCCAGCAGCAGGTCGACCGCCTCGCCGAGGTCACCCGCCATCGCGGGCGCGGCGGCCACCTCGGCGTCGCGCGTGAGGGCGGTCGGCACGAGGACACCGCGCGCCCCGGCGGCGACGGCGGCGCCCATGTCCGCGCCGGCGTCGCCGACGACGGCGCAGGCGTAGGGCGCCACGCCGAGGTCCCGGGCGGCGTCGAGCACCGTCCCCGGGCCGGGCGGGCGGCAGGGGCAGCCGGCGTCCGGGGTGTGCGGGCAGTGCCGCCACACGTCGAACGGTCCGAGCAGCTCGTCCACGCGCGCGTCCACCGCCGCCGCCTCCTCTGCGCTCACGGCGCCGGTGGCCACGTCCGCCCGCCCGGCGAGGACCCCGACGGCAACCCCCGCGTCCCGCAGGCGGTCGAGCGCCGCGCGGGCGCCCGGCAGCGGGCGCACGGCGTCGGGGTCGCGCAGCTGCGGGACCTCGGCGACGAGCGTGCCGTCCCGGTCGAGCAGGACGGCGCGCACCCGCGGCGGCCACGGCTCCGGGTGCAGGCGCCGCACGGTGCGGGCCACGCGGCGCGTCACCGCGGCGAGCGCGGCGGCCCCCGCCACGGCGACGCCCCGGGAGAGCCCGCCGCCGTCGGCCGGGCGGGCGGACCGGGCAGCGCGGCGACGCCCGAGCGCCAGCCGCCGGCCCGCGCCCCGAAGGCGCAGGGCGAGGTCGGCGTCCTCGCGGGACGCGCGCGGGAACCGCTCGTCGAAGCCGCCGACGCCCGCGAGCGCGTCGTACCGGTAGGCCACGTCGGCGGCGACCCCCGCCGTCTCCTCCGGGCCCTCCGCCCGCACGCCGGCGACGTCCGGCCCGACGTCGGCCAGGTCGGCCGCGAGGTCGGCCGCCCACCCGCGGGGCAGCACGACCTCGTCGTCGAGGAAGCAGACCCACGGGGTGCGCTCGCCGCGCACCGACCGCCAGCCGACGTTGCGCGCGGCCGCCCGCCCGCGGCCCCCGGAGCGGAGCACGCGCAGCGGCCACGGGGCGCCGCCGGGCAGGAGGGCGGCGACGTCGAGCGCGGGCGCGGCGAGCGGGCGGTCGTCGACGACGACCACCTCCCGGACGAGGGCGTCGCCGGGCCGGTCCTGCGCGGCGAGGCCGCCGAGAGTGGCGGCGAGCGAGGGGCGGCCGGTCGTCACGACGACGACGGCGCAGACGGGCCTGGGTGCGTCGGTCGCGTCGGTCATGCGGCGCCTCCGGACGGCTCGGGCCGGTCTGGTCCGCGGAGGCACCCGCCATGGACGCGTCGCCCCCGCCCGGCCACTCTCACCCCGCGAGGCGCATCCCGCACCTCGACGCGCCGTTCACCCGTTCGGGCTACCCGCGGGACGCCGGCCGGCAGGGGCGTCGGCGCCCGTCCGGGCGCCCGCCTCCGCCCCGCTCACATCCCCCGCCGGCCGCGGCCGCGGCGGACGAACGTCTCCGCGGGCGGGCCCGCCGCGGGGAGCACCCGCAGCCAGGCGGCGGCGCGGGTCGCCTCGACCCGTGCGTTTAGGTCGTCGAACGCGTCGTCCATCGCGTCGTCTCCTCCCGTGGCCCCCGGGTGGGGCCACGTCCGACGCTAGGGACGGTCGGGCCCAGCGGGATCGGGAGGCGCTCCCCACGTTTGCCCGGCGCCCTCCCCATCTCTCGCCGTCGGGGGGTGCGCCGGCTCCCGAGCCTCCTGGAAGCCTCCTGGGAGCCTCCTGGGGCCCCGTCGGAGCTCGCCGGGGCCGTTCCCTACCCGTCGGCCGGCCCGACGCCGGCCCCCACCCCGCCGACGTCGATCCCCCGCCGCCGCGCCTCGTCCGCCGCCTCCCGGCGCGAGGCGACCCCGAGCTTGGCGAGCACCGCCGAGACGTGGTGCCCGACCGTCTTCGGCGACAGCAGCAGGCGGGCCGCGATCTCGGCGTCGGTCAGGCCCTCGGCGACCAGCCGCAGCACCTCCACCTGGCGGGGGGTCAGCCCGGCCGGGCCGGCCGCGGTGGCCCGGATCGGCCCGCGGGGCACGGCCCGCCGCCCGCCGCGGCGCAGGTCCCGACGCACGCGCAGCGCCGTCGCCCGCGCGCCGAGCCCGTCGAGGACGTCCAGGGCGGCCAGCCGCGCGTCGTCGTCCCCGGCGACGGCGAGGACCAGGGCGCGCTGGTAGACGAAGCCCTTGGCCGCGAACAGCTCCGCGGACGCCCGCCAGTCCCCGGCGAGGACGGCCGCCCAGGGCGCGGCCACGACGTCGGGCACCTCCTCGCGCTCGCCGGCGACGCGCAGCCAGAACGCGAGCTCCCCGACGAACCACGAGTGCCGGGCGTCGCACGCCGACCGGTACGAGCGCCTGGCCTCCGCGGCGACGTCGGCGTCCCGGCCCTCGAGCCACGCGAGCTCGGCGCGGGCCGCGGCCACGGGCGCCGTCCACTGCAGCTCCTCCGTGGCGAACCCGCTGTCGAGCGCGGCGGCGAGCGTCGCCGCCGCCTCCGGGTCGCCGCGCCGCGCCTGGAGCAGCCCCAGCGGCACGAGCGCGTCGACCTTCTGCGCGCCGCCCGCCGTCGGCTCGGCGAGCGAGGCGCGCGCGTCCGCCTCGGCGCCCGGCCAGTCGCCCGTCTCGAGGCGCACCCGGGCGCGGTGCCCGAGGAGGTGCTGCAGGTAGCCGGTGAGCTCGTGCGCGCGCATGTACGCCAGGCCGCGGTCGAGGGCGGGCAGCGCGAAGTCCGCGTCGCGCAGCTCGGAGGGGATCGTGCTGAGGTTCGCCAGGGCGCGCGCGGCGTCGTCGGCGAGGCCCGCCTCGTCCGCCACCGCGAAGGCGCGCTCGAGGTCGTCGACACCCGCGGGGTCGCGCAGGTGCAGCCGGGCCGAGCCGATGTTCGTCAGGGCGTGGCTGAGGGTGTGCCGGTCGCCGAGGCGCTCCGCGAGGTCGATGGCCCGGTTCGCCCACGCGATCGCGCTGTCCAGCCGGTGCGCGAGCATGTCGAGCTGCGAGCGGTTGCTGTACGCCATCGCGAGGTCGTGGCTGGGGCCCAGCGGCTCGAGCACCTCGATCGCGCGGGCGGCCGCCTCCTCGGCCGCGGCCCGCTCGCCGTTCCACCAGCGCATCCGCGACAGCCAGCGCAGTCCGGCGCCCGTCCGCTCCTCCTCGCCGAGCGCCTCGCGCAGCAGCACGGCCTCCGACCGCGCGGCCACCGCCTCCGCCGAGCGGCCGGTGAGGTAGCACTCGATCGACAGGCTCTCGAGCAGGTCGGCGCGCGTGGGCGCCTCGAACCGGTCCGCGTGCTCGAGCGCCACCCGGTAGTGGCCGATCGCCTCCCGGTGGGACCCGACCGCGGCGGCGCGCCTCGCCGCCTCCGGCGCGTACAGGCAGACCGCGTCGACGTCGTGGGCCTGGCGGGCGTGGTGCACGAGCCGGGCCAGGTCCACCTCCTCGACCGCCTCGGCCAGCACCGCGAGGACCTGCCGGTTGAGCCGGCGCCGCGCCACCGCCGACAGCGCGCCCTCGACGGCGCGGCGCAGCAGCTCGTGCCGGAACCGGACCGCGTCGCCGTCGGCGACCAGCAGCCCGGCGGCCACGCCGTCGTCGACGTCGGTCACCGCGTCGCCGAGCGCGCGCTCGAGCAGCCACAGCTCCGCCCGCGTGGGCACGACGGCGGCCAGCCGGACGGCGTCCTGCGCCCGCGGGGACAGCGTCGCCAGCCGCGCGAGGACGAGGTCGCGCACGGTGACCGGCACCGCGGCGTCGGGCGTGGCGAGCACCTCGGTGACGAGCAGCGGGTTGCCGCCCGTGAGCGCGTGCAGCCCGTCCACGGACCGGCCCGCCCGCCGCGCGAGCTCCGCGACCCCCGCCGCGCTCAGCGGGTGCAGGTGCACCCGGTCGACGGCGTCCTGCGGCAGCCGCCCGACGACGGCCTGCAGCGGGTGCTCGACGCCCACCTCGTCGTCGCGGTACGTGACGACGAGGACGGCGCCCGCGCGGACGATCCGCCGGGCGAGGAACAGCAGCAGGTCGAGCGTGGCCTCGTCCGCCCAGTGGGCGTCCTCCACGACGAGCACGGTCGGGGGACCCGGGCGGCTCACCTCGTCGAGCAGCGCGGTGAAGACCTGCTCGCGCGGCGCGCCCTCGTCGAGCAGGGCGGCGAGCGGCCCGCCCACCTCGCGTGCGACGTCGTGCAGCGGCCCCAGCGCGCGCGGGGTGAGCAGCGGGTCGCAGGCGCCCACGAGCACGCGCGCCCGGTCGCCGTGGGTCTCCGCGAGCGCGCGCACGAGCGAGGACTTCCCGACGCCGGCCTCCCCCCGGACGAGGACGACCCGCCCGCCCGGCGCGGTCCCCGCGGCCGCGGCTCCCGACGGCGCGCCCGCCGGCCCACCCGCCGTCGTGCCCGGCCGCGCGCCCGCGGACGCGACGGCGGCGCTCAGCACCGCGAGCGCGTCCGCCCGCTCGAGGAGGTCGGTCATGAAGGGGACCGTACGCCGAGGCGGTGCGCGTGCGGCAGAGTGTCGCCATGACCTACGTCGCCGACGCCTCCCGCTACGACCGCATGACCTACCGCCGCACCGGGCGCAGCGGCCTCGACCTGCCGCTGCTGTCCCTCGGGCTGTGGCACAACTTCGGAGA
>JAAZAC010000112.1 GCA_012514545.1 Actinomycetales bacterium
ACGGGCGGCGGCGTGCGGTCGTCGTACCGCTCGACGATGTGGTGCCGCCGCGTGCGCTGCTGGTTGGCCACGAGCGCGAGGATCAGCGCCACGAGCCCGCCCACCATGAGGATGTAGCCGACGATGTTGAGGTTGACGACGCTCCACGCGTCGGGCTCGATGCCGAACGCGAGGATGGCGCCGACGACGAGCAAGAAGATCCCGGTCCCGATACCCACGGTCGTCCTCCCTGTCTGCCGGACGCGCGCCCGGGCTCGCCTCGATCTTCACCGAGGTCGCGCGAGTCCGCCCGTCGAGCGGGTCACGTCACCCGTTCGGGTGCACCTCAGGCGTCGGCGTCGCGGTCCGGGCGCTCGCCGCGGGCGAGCCGCGCGAGCATCGCGTTGTAGGCGGCCAGCTCGGCGTCGCCCGTGCGGTCGGCGTCGCGGTCCCGACGGCGGGCCGTCCGCTCGTCGTCGCGCGTCCAGGCCAGGGCGACGGCGATGGCCAGCGCGAGCATCGGCAGCTCGCTCACGCCCCAGGCGATCGCCCCGCCGGCCTGCTGGTCCTCGAGCGCGGGCGGGCCCCACGGCCGGCCGAGCACGCCGAACCAGTCGGGCGCGAGCAGTACCTCGCCCTCCACGAGGGCCAGCCCGAAGAAGGCGTGGAACGCCATCGTCGCGAAGAGGAGCAGGAGCCGCACCGGGTACGCCGGGCGCCGCGGCCCCGGGTCCACGCCGATGAGCATGTTCGCGAACAGGTACCCCGCGAGCGTGAAGTGCACGGTCATGAGCAGGTGGCCGAGGTGCGTGGACAGCGCCAGCGGGAACAGGTCGGTGTAGTAGAAGAGCACCATCGACCCGGCGAAGTTGACGCACGCCACGATCGGGTGGGCGAAGAACCGGGCCACCCGCGAGTGCACGATCCCGAGCACCCACTCCCGCGGCCCGCGCGACCCGTCGTGCCGCGCCGGCAGCGCCCGCGCCGCGAGCGTCACCGGCGCCGACAGCGTCAGCAGCACCGGCGCCACCATGACGAGCAGCATGTGCTGGACCATGTGCGCGCTGAACAGCACGTGCCCGTACACGGCCGGCCCGCCCGACGTCGTCCAGGCGAGCACCAGCATCCCCAGGACGAGCGCGATCGTGCGCCCCACCGGCCACCGGTCGCCGCGGGCGTGCAGCCGCCGCACCCACCGCAGGTAGACGACGACGGCGGCGAGGCACCCGAGCGCGACGAGCAGGTCCCAGCGGAACAGGGTGAGCCACCGCTCGAACGTCGGCTCGGGGGGCAGCGGGTGCCCGGTGACGATCTGCGCGGGGGTGAGCTCCGTCGTCGGCGGGGCGTCGGTGGGCACCGGGGGCGCGGTGGCGGCGAGGGCCGCGGCGAGGCCGGTCGTGGCGCCCATGACGGCCACCTCGACGGCGGCCAGCCGCCAGAACAGCCGCGGCCGCTCGCGCAGGCGGGGCACGATGGCGCGCCGCTGCGCGAGGCCGAAGGCCCCGAGCGCCGCGAGCGCGGCGACCTTGCCGAGCACGAGCGCGCCGTACGTCGAGGCGAGGCCGTCCGCGCCGCCGAGCCGGATCCACGCGTTGACGACGCCGGAGATCCCCACCCCCGCGAAGCACCACGCCGCGAGCGTCGAGTACCGCCCGACGGCGGCCGTCAGGTCGACGCCGAGCCGCGGGTAGAGCAGGGCGAGCCCGGCGAGGCCGCCCACCCACAGGGACACGGCGCCGAGGTGCAGGAACATCGACGCCATCGCGAGCTCGTGGCTCGCGGCGCCGGCCGCGTGCCCGGACTGCGCCTGCAGCACCAGCGCGACCGCCGCGAGGACGCCGGTGAGCAGGGCGCCGCGCGGCGTCGTGACCAGCAGCGCCGCGACGCACGCGAGGCCGGCGACCACGATGACGCCGAGCAGCAGCCGGCCCAGCGTGATCGACGTGACGAACAGCCCGAGCTCGGCGTCGAACCCGGGCCCGCCCACGGGCCGCCCGGCCACGCTCGCGTAGGCGAGCACGAGCCGCGCCACGACGAGCACCGTCCACACCCCCGCCGCCGTGGCGGCGACGACGAGCGCGGCGGGCCAGGCGCGGCCGTCCGCGGCGTCGCGCCCGCCGCCGCGCGGCAGCACGAACGCGGCCAGGGCGAGCGCCCCGAGGGTGAGGGCGCCGGCGAGGTCGGCGAGCGCCGTCGTCGTCGGCAGGCCCCAGCGGACGACGGCGCCCGGGTCGCCGAGCAGCGGCGGCTCGGCGGCGCCGGAGAGCCAGAGGGCCAGCGCGGCGGTCGCCACCGCGGCGAGCGCGGCCGCGACGACGGCGACGGGGCTGAGGCGGCCGCGCCCCGGCGTCGGGCCGCCCGGGGTCAGCGGGCCGTCGGGGGGCGTCGGGGCGTCGGGGTCCGACGCCGGCCGGTCGCCGCCCGGGCCCGGCGCCGCGTCGGCCGCGTCCGGGGTGAGGGCGCCGACGGAGACCACCGGCCCAGCGTAGGCCGGGCGCCCCGGCGCGGGGCGCCGGCGCCCGCCCCTCAGCCCCAGACCAGGCCGAACGCGGGCTCCTCGAGCACCGCCGCGACGTCGGCGAGCACGCGCGAGCCGAGCGCGCCGTCGACCAGCCGGTGGTCGAACGACAGCGCGAGCTGCGTGACGTACCGCGGCGTGACGCGGCCCTTGTGCACCCACGGCTGCTTGCGGATCGCGCCGAACGCGAGGATCGCCGACTCGCCCGGGTTGAGGATCGGCGTGCCCGTGTCGATGCCGAACACCCCGACGTTGGTGATGGTGATCGTGCCGTCGGACATCTCGGCGGGGGTGGTGGTGCCGGCGCGCGCCTTCGCGGTGAGGTCGGCGATCGCGAGGGCGAGCTCGTGCAGGCCGAGCCGGTGCGCGTCCTTGACGTTCGGCACGATGAGGCCGCGCGGGGTCTGCGCGGCGATCCCCAGGTTGACGTAGTGCTTGTAGACGATCTCCTGGGTCTCGTCGAGCCACGACGCGTTGATCTCCGGGTGCCGCCGCACCGCGAGCAGCAGCGCCTTCGCCGCGATGAGCAGCGGCGTCACGCGCACGTCGGCGAACTCCCGGTCCTCGCGCAGCCGCTTGACCAGGCGCATCGTCTTGGTCACGTCGACGGTGTGGAAGACCGAGACGTGCGGGGCCGTGAACGCCGACGCGACCATCGCCTCCGCGGTCCGCTTGCGCACGGACCGGACGGGCACGCGCGTGGAGCGGCCGTCGTCGGACACCGTGCCCGACGCGAGCCACGGCTGGTCGTCGGCCGGGTAGGTGGCGAGCCCCTGCGGCTCGTTCTCCTTGGCGCGCGCGAGCACGTCCTCCCGCGTGACGATGCCGCCCGGGCCCGTCGGGGTCACCGTGCGCAGGTCCACGCCGAGGTCCTTGGCGAGCTTGCGCACCGGCGGCTTCGCGAGCACGGGGTGGTCGCCGTTCGTGACCGTCCCGGTCGTGTCCGTCGGGTCCGCCGTGCCCGACGGCGCGGGGTCGCCCGACGGCGGGGCGCTCACCGCGGTCGTCGCGGTCGCCTCGGCGGTCGCCGGGGCCGCCTCGGCTGCCTCGGCTGCCTCGACGGTCGCGGCCGGCGCGGCCGTGCGCCGGGCGCGCCGGCTCGGCGCCTCCGTGGTCCCGTACCCGACGAGGACGGCGCCGCTCCCGCCCTCGGGGGAGGGGCCGGCGTCGGCGGCGGGCGCGGCCTCCTCGGGCGCCCCCGCCTCCGCAGCGGGCTCCTCCGCGACGGGACCCGCCGCCGCGGGCGGCGCCGCGCCGTCGGGGTCGGTGTCGATCGTGATGATCGGCGTCCCGACGTCCACGGTCCGCCCCGCCTCCACGAGGATCTCGGCCACCACGCCGTCCCACGGCGAGGGCAGCTCGACGAGCGACTTCGCGGTCTCGATCTCGACGATCGGCTGGTTCACGGCGACGCGGTCGCCCACGGCGACCCGCCACTCGACGATGTCGGCCTCGGTGAGGCCCTCACCGGCGTCGGGCAGGCGGAACTGCTCGTACTGCGGCACGGCGCCCCCTCAGAAGCCCACGGCGCGGTCGACGGCGTCGAGCACGCGGTCCACGGACGGCAGGTACTCGTGCTCCAGGCGCGCCACGGGGTACGGGGTGGCGTACCCGCCCACCCGCAGCACGGGCGCCTGGAGGTGGTAGAAGCACGCCTCGGTGATCCGCGCGGCGATCTCCCCGCCGGTGCCGAACGCGACGGGCGCCTCATGCACGACGACGCAGCGACCGGTGCGGCGCACGGAGTCGGCCACGGTGTCGGTGTCGAGCGGCGAGATGGCCCGCAGGTCGACGACCTCGAGCGAGCGGCCCTCCTCGGCGGCGGCGTCGGCGGCGCGGAGCGCGGTGTGCACGGTGGGCCCGTAGGCGACGATCGTCGCGTCGGTGCCCCGGCGCACCACCCGCGCGCGGTCCAGGGCCCCGGTCGGCGTCGCGTACGGCCGGCCGAGGTCCACCTCGCCCTTCTCCCAGTAGCGCGACTTCGGCTCGAAGAAGATCACCGGGTCGGGCGAGGCGATGGCCTCCTGGATCATCGTGAACGCGTCGGCGGGCGACGCCGGCGTGACGATGCGCAGGCCCGCGGTGTGCGCGAAGAGCACCTCGGGCGACTCGCTGTGGTGCTCGACCGCGCCGATCCCCCCGCCGTACGGGATGCGGATGACGACCGGGAGGCTGATGGCGCCCCGCGTGCGGTGGTGCATCTTCGCCAGCTGCGTCGTGATCTGGTCGAACGCGGGGAACACGAACCCGTCGAACTGGATCTCGCACACCGGGCGGTAGCCGCGCATCGCGAGGCCGATCGCCGTGCCGACGATCCCGGACTCCGCGAGCGGGGTGTCCACGACCCGGTCGGCGCCGAACTCCTGCTGCAGGCCGTCGGTGACGCGGAAGACGCCGCCGAGCGTCCCGATGTCCTCCCCCATGAGCAGGACGCGTGGGTCCGCGGCGAGCGCCGCCCGGAGGCCGAGGTTGATCGCCTTGGCCATCGTCAGCGTGGCCGCGCCGGCCTCCGGCCCGACGCCGGCCGCCCCGTTCCCGGTGGCCGTGGCCGCCGCGGCGGTGCCGCCCGTCGCGGTCGTCTGCTGGGTGCGCGTGACGGTCATCAGGCTCATCGTGTGCTCCCCTGGCTCGGTCCCGCGACCGGAGCCGCGGCGGTCCGGGCGGCGGCCTCCGCGAGGTACTCCCGCCGCTCGCGCGCCACCCCGGCGTGCGCGGTGGCGTAGACGTGCTCGAACATCGACTCGGGCGCGGGGGCCGTCATCGCGCGGACCTCCCGGCGCAGGCGCTCGCCCAGCGCGTCCCCCTCGGCCTCGAGGGCGGCCAGGTCGTCGTCGGACAGCTCGCCGGCGGCGGTGAGGTGGGCGCGGAGGCGGTCGATCGGGTCCCGGCGCCGCCAGGACTCCTCCTCCTCGGCGGTCCGGTACCGGCTGGGGTCGTCCGACGTCGTGTGCGCGCCCATGCGGTAGGTGACCGCCTCGACGAAGGTGGGCCCGCCGCCGGTGCGCGCCCGCTCGAGCGCCTCGGCCGCGACGGCGTAGCAGGCGAGGACGTCGTTGCCGTCGACGCGGACGGTCGGGATGCCGAAGCCCTTGCCCCGGTCGGCCAGCGGGACGCGGGACTGCCGCGCCGTCGGCTCGGAGATCGCCCACTGGTTGTTCTGGCAGAAGAAGACGACCGGCGCCTGGTTCACCGCGGCGAAGACGAGCGACTCGTTGGTGTCGCCCTGCGACGTCGCGCCGTCGCCGAAGTAGACGATGACGGCGGTGTCGCGCTCGGGGTCGCCGGTGCCGACGAGGCCGTCGCGGGCGACGCCCATCGCGTACCCGGTGGCGTGCAGGGTCTGCGAGCCGATGACGAGCGTGTAGAGGTGGACGCCGGTCGCCGTCGGGTCCCAGCCGCCGTAGTCGATGCCGCGGAAGAGGCTGAGCACGTCGACCGGGTCGACGCCGCGCACCTGCAGCACGCCGTGCTCGCGGTAGGACGGGAAGACCATGTCCTGCGGCGCGAGCGCCCGCGCGGAGCCGATCTGCGCGCCCTCCTGGCCGAGCGCGGGCGCGAAGAGCGCGAGCTCGCCCTGCCGCTGGAGCGCGGTGGCCTCGGTGTCGAAGCGCCGGGCGAGGACCATGTCGCGGTGCATGGCCCGCAGGGCCGCGGCGTCGAGGTGGGCGACGCGCTCGTCGTACCGGGGGTGCGCGACGCGCCGGCCGTCGGGGGTGAGGAGCTGGACGAGCTCCGGGCCGATGTCGGGCTCTGTCAACGGGGTTCCTCCCGGTGGCGGGGCTCGTGCGAACTTACGTCAGCGTAGGCTACGCATCCGTAGGTAGCCCCCTGCGGGCGGGCGACAAACGGCCGGGCCCCGTTTGTGCGATCCCTCCAACACGCGCCTGCGCCGGGCCCCCGGGCCGGTGTTGACTCTCCCCGTACGGGAGACCCCAGCGTGGGCGCCGGAGGAACGATGGACGACCTGATCCCGATCGGCCGGTTCTCGCGCGTGACCCGGCTCTCGATCAAGGCGCTGCGCCACTACGCCGACGTCGGGCTGCTCGAGCCCGCGTGGGTCGACCCGTCGTCGGGCTACCGGTACTACACCTACGCCCAGGCGACGTCGGCCGAGGTGATCCGCGTGCTGCGCTCGCTCGAGATGCCGCTCGACGAGATCCGCGAGGTGCTGACGGCGGCGGACGACGACGTCGTCGCGAAGGTCATGGACCGGCACCGCGCCCGCCTCGAGGACCGGGTCGCCCACCAGAACCGGATGCTCGCGTTCCTCCGCCGGCTCATCGAGGAGGAGGGACGTCCCGTGCCGTACGAGGTGACAGTCAAGGAGATCCCCGCCCAGCACGTGGCGGTGCTGCGCCGCCGCGTCACCGCGGGGACGATCGGCGCGGAGGTCGGCGCCGCGTTCGGCGCGCTCATGGCCGCCGTCGGCCGCTCGGGCGCCGGGTTCGCCGGCCCGACGTTCCTCGTGATGACCGAGGTCGTCGACCCCGACGGCGGCGACGGCGAGGTCGAGGTGGGGATCCCCGTCGCCACGCCGTTCCCCGGCGACGGCGAGGTGCAGGGCCGGGAGGAGCCCGCCCACCTCGTGGCCGCCACGGTCCACCGCGGGCCCTACGAGGAGGAGGGCCCGGGGTACGCCGCCGTCGAGCGGTGGGTCCAGGCGCACGGGCACGCGAGCAGCGGGCCGCCGCGCGAGGTGTACCTCACGTCCCCCGCGGACACCCCGGACCCGGCCGACTACCGCACCGAGATCCGGTTCCCGATCGTCGTGGCGTAGGCGTCGGCGCGAGCCCTCAGCGCCAGGTCGCCGCGAGCTCCAGCACGCGGTCGTTCGCCTCGGGCGAGCCGATCGACACCCGGATGCCCTCGCCGGCGAACGGCCGGACGAGCACGCCGTGCGCGGCCGCGTCGGCCGCGAGGTCCACGGTGCGCCGGCCCGTCGGCAGCCACACGAAGTTGGCCTCCGTGTCCGGGACGGGCCAGCCCTGCGCGCGCAGCCCGTCGAGCACGCGCCGGCGCTCGCCGACGACGGCCTCCACCCGCGCGAGCAGCGCCTCCTCCGCCTCGAGCGAGGCGAGCGCGGCGACCTGGGCGAGGTGGTTGACGCCGAACGGGGTCGCCGCCGTGCGCACCGCCGCCGCGACGTCGGGGTGGGCGAGCGCGTACCCGACCCGCAGGCCCGCCAGCCCGTAGGCCTTCGAGAACGTCCGCAGCACGACGACGTTCTCGCGCTCGCGCAGCACGTCGAGGCCGCGCGCGGCGTCGGGGTCGCGCACGAACTCGACGTACGCCTCGTCGAGCACGACGAGCACGTCCCGCGGCACCGCGTCGAGGAACCGCTCGAGCTCGCCCGCGTGCACGGCCGGCCCGGTCGGGTTGTTCGGCGTGCACACGAGCACGACGCGCGTGCGCGGCCCGACGGCGGCCGCCATCGCGGGCAGGTCGTGCCGCCCGGCGTCGTCGACGGGGACGGGCACGCCGACGGCGCCCTGGAGGGCGATCGCGATGGGGTACGCCTCGAAGGAGCGCCACGCGTGGACCACCTCGTCGCCGGCGTCGCAGAACGCCTCGAGCACGTGGCCCAGCACGGCGACCGAGCCGCACCCCGCGACCACCCAGGCGGGAGTCAGGCCGTGCCGGGCGGCGACGGCCTCGACGACGGGCGCCGCGAACATGTCGGGGTACCGGTTGACGTCGGCGGCGGCGCGGGCCACCGCCTCGCGGACGCCGTCGAGCGGCGGGTACGGGTTCTCGTTCGAGGACAGCTTGTGCGCGGGCGCCGACGACGGGCGGGCCCCCGGCACGTACGCCGGGATCTCGCCGACGACGCGGCGGGGGGCGGGACCGGTCACGCCGTCAGCATGCCAGGCGAACGGGGTGGTCCTGGCGCGCCCGGCCTGGAACGATGCCGGGCATGAAGTTCCTCCTGCGGGTGGTCATCAACGCGGTCGCCATCTGGCTGGCGACCCTCCTGCTCGGCGAGAGCCTCGAGGTCGTGGGCGGCGAGTCCACGGGGGAGCGCGTGCTCGTGTTCCTCGTGGTGGCGCTGGTCTTCGGCATCGTCAACGCGGTGGTCAAGCCGATCGTCAAGGTGCTGGCCCTGCCGCTGTACATCCTCACGCTCGGGCTGTTCACGCTCATCGTCAACGCGGCGATGCTCTGGCTCGTCGGCTGGCTGAGCGAGCAGACGGAGTACGGCCTGCGGATCGAGAACTTCTGGACCGCCATCGTCGGCGGCCTGATCATCTCGGTCGTCAGCTTCGTCCTCTCCCTGGCCGTCCGCGACTAGCGGCCCGGCGGCGGCCCCAGCGGCACGGGCACCGCGGCGGCGGCGACCGTCGCGTCGACGGTCCCGGGCGGGGCCGGCGCGGGCACGCGCGCGACGACGTACCGCTGCTGGGTCGCGAGCGCCGTGCCGTCGCCGAGGGCCCGGCGCAGGTCCTTGCCGAACGCGTCGAGCGACCGGTCGCCGCCGGCGTCGACGAGCTCGGCGGTCTCGACGTAGCCCCGGCACCCGTGCGCGCCCGCGACGTCGCCGGGCGCGAGCCCCCGGCCCGCCCCGCCCGACGGCGAGGCCGCCCGCACGACGGTCGTCCGGGTCGGCCGGTCCGGGTTGGGCCGCCCGTCGAGCGCGGGCACGTAGTCGGCGGCGTGCTCGAGGTGCAGGGCCGGGACGTGCGCGGGCAGCGGCATCGAGCCGACCGGGGAGCCCGCGGTCACGACCGCCGCGACCGTGAAGGTGCCGGACAGGGCCGCCGCCGCGCGCACCGCGACCATGCCGCCCTGGCTGTGCCCCGCGAGGACGACCGGCTCGTCCGGCCCGACGCCGGCCCGCAGCAGCACCTCCTCGACCGCCTGCGTCATCGCGTCGGGCAGGCAGGCCACGAGCGCGAGGTTCGTGCCGTTGTCCATCGGGTCGACGCCGCCGGCCAGGTCCCAGGACCGCGTGCCGGGGATCGCCACCACCCAGCTCGTGGTGCCGTCGGCGTGGTCGAGGCGCTGCAGGCCGATCGTGGGGAACGGCTCCGCCCCGAGGTCCGCGACCTGCCGCAGGAGGTCGGCCGCGCCCGTGGGCGCCGGCGGCTGGGGCAGGCGGCCCTCGCCCTTCGCGGGGAGCAGGGGCGCCACGCGCACGTCCCGCCGCGGCGCGCCGAGCAGCGCCGCCCACGCCCCGGCCGCGACGACGACGAGCGCGGCGACCCGCGCCACCGGGTCACCCACGAGGGGCTGGTCGCCCGGCGGCAGGGCGAGCAGCCACGCGGCGAGGCCGGGGAGGAGGAGCTCGACCGTCGCGGCGTCGGGCAGGCCGAGCGTGCCGGGCAGCGCGCCGCCCTCGGCGGACACGAGGCGCGCGAGCAGGCCGACCGCGTCGTCCCGCCCGGCGACGGCGGGGCCGGTCGCGGCGCGCAGCGCGAGGCCGATCGGCGTCGGGCCGGCCCGGAGCAGCCGGAGGAGGACGAGGGCGTGCAGCGCCTGCGCGCCCCCGGCGGCGGCCCCGGCGCCCGCGAGCAGCGCCGCGAGCGGGCCGCCCTCGCCGAGGGTGTGGCCGACGACGAGCACGAGCGCCCGCAGCGCGGCCGAGGCCTCCGCGTCCGCCGCGGCGTACGCGCGGGCGGCGCCGCGGAGCGCGGCGGCGAGGTCGGCGGCGTGGCCGGCCCAGACCCGCACGCCCGTGCGGCCCCACGCGAGGCCGGTGAGCGGCGCGATCACCCGGCCCGCCGCCGGGTCGCCGAGCGCCGCCGCGTGCGCGCGCCGGACCGACGTCGCGGCGCGGGCCAGGTGATCGGCCGCGCGCTCCGCCCTGCCCGCCGCCGCCGCGAGCGCCTCCAGCCGCGCCCGGGTGCCGCCCGCGCCGCCCGTGACCACGAGGCCGTGGGCGCCCCCGCCCGTGCTGCCGTCCGGCCCGGCGGTCACGGCCCCACCGACCCCGACGCGCCGCCGGCGTCGGCTGCCGGGCCGGCGGCCGCCGCCCGCCGCGCCGCGTCGTGCACCCGTTCGATCTCGGCGGCCACGCGCGCGAGGGCGTCGAGCAGCCCCGACGCCGCATCGCCGAACCGCCGCGCGGCCGGCCCCGCCCACTCGACCGCGGCGGCCGCGAGCAGCTCGGTCCGCGCGTCGGCCACCGCCTCCGCGGCCCGGCGGCACCACCACGCGGCCGCCGCCGCGCCGTCGTCCATCTCGCCTCCCGGCGCGGGACGCTACGCACGCCGCCGGGCGACCGGACGTGCGGCCCGCCCGCGCTGTGGACGGGCCGGTCGCGCGAACCCGACGCGCGGGTCGGTCGCGCGGGTCAGTCGCGCGGGGGCCGGGGCCGCCGCTCGAACCACTCGCGCGGCACGGCCACGAGCGCCGCCGCGACCACCGCGAGCACGGCCACCCCGCGCAGCACGTCGAGCCGGCCGACGATCCCGGCCCGCACCCACGCGACGAGCAGCACGGCGCTCTGCGCGACCGCCTGCGCGGCCAGCGCGCCCCGCGCGGCCCGCACGAGCACCGCGACCTCCACGAGCGAGCCCCACTCCACGTGCGCGGCCAGGGTCGTCGCCACGAGCAGCACGTGCACCGCCAGGACGAGGCCGGCCACCCGGGCCACGCCCGGCACCGACCCGGTCGTCGGGTCGGCGAGGAGGGCGTCGCCGTCGCCCACGAGCCACAGCGCCGCCACCGCCAGGTACGTCATCACCACCGGCTGGCGCGGCCAGCCCACGACGGCGACCGCGGCCACGCCCGCGAGCACCCACCAGCCGTCCCGGCACCCCGCGAGCGCGGCGACCGCCGGCACGACGGCGGCCGGCGCGAGCCGCACGAGCGCGCCCGGCAGGGTCCGGCCGAGCGACGGCTCCACCCGCGGCACGGGCGGCACCGGCTCCCCGCGGCGCGGCGGCACCGGCGCCAGGCCGAACAGCGCCCGCAGCCGGTTGCGCAGGACCCACAGCCTCATGCCGGCCGCCCCCTCACCGCAGCGTCCCCGGCCGCCGGTGCGAGCGCCGCGCCGCGAGCTGCAGGCGCTCGGTGGTCCCGTCGACGTCGGCCCAGTGCAGCACCTCGACGCCGGTCGCCGTGAGGTCCGCGAGCCGGTCCCGGCGCTCGAGCGTGACCAGCCGGTACGCGAGCCAGTGCCGCGAGTCGAGGCGCCCGGTCCGCACGCGCGGCAGCACGTCGACGGCGAAGACCGCCAGCCCCTGTCGCCGCCACGCCCGGGCCATGTCGGCGGCCTCCGGGTCGAGGAACGTCGAGAACACGTAGACGAGGGAGCCGGTCGGCAGCCGCGGGGGCCGGACGCGGCGCGGCGGGTCACCCTCGGGCGCCACCATCGCGAGCTGCTGCACCACCCGGTCGAGGTGGCGGCGGCCGGTGCCCGGCCTCAGCGTCCGCCGGTGCACGCCCAGGTCCTCGACCGCCACGCGGTCGCCCACCGCGAGGTACCCCTCGGCGACCGTCACGGCGGCCTGCCGCGCGATGTCGAGGCTGGTCGCGTCGTCGGGCCGGATGGGGTGCATGCCGCCCCACGTGAGCGGGTCGGGCCCGACGTCGTCCCGGGAGTCCACGACGAGGACGACGAGCGCCTCCCCGAGCGCGAAGGTGCGCCGCACGTAGAGCTGCTCGAGGCGGGGCGAGCGCCGCGCGGTGACCTTCCAGTCCACCTGGCGGGTGTCGTCGCCGGGCAGGAAGGGGTGCACGTCGCGCAGGCCGCCGCCCTGGCCGGGCCGCTGCGAGTCGTGCTGGCCGGTGAGGCCCCGCAGGCGCCTGGGCAGGGGGAGCGCCGGCATGCCGCGCCCCACGGGCAGCACGGTGACGAGGTCCGCCGGCTCCTCCCCGACGGGCCCGACGAGCATCCCGCCGCCCCCGAGCCCCTGGTGCTCGACCGTGAACAGCGGCTGCGGCCCCGTGCGCACCGTCCGGGCGGACAGCACGAGCTCCCGCCGGCCCGGCACCGCGACGAGGGCTTCCGTGGTCCCGTGCTCGGGGCGGCTCACGCGCAGGCGGACGGCGGTGCAGCCCGGCGGCACCGTGAGCCGGTACGAGCGGGTCAGCTCGCCCGTGCCGGGGTCGGGCACGTCGCCCGGGTCCACCCACACCTCGCCCCGCGGTCGCGCCCACACCGCCCACGCCGCGCTCACCCCCGGCGCGACGCCGAGGAGCGCGACGTCCGGGCGGCCCAGCAGCGCGCCCAGCGCGAGCAGCAGCAGCGCGGCGCCCGCCGTCCACACGAGGGCGGCGCCCGGCGCCCACACGGGGCCCTGCCCGCCCGGTGGCGCGGCCGGCCGCGCGGCGGACGGCCCGGTCGCGGGACCGCTCGACGGCTCGGTCACCCGCCCGCCCGGACCGTGCTCGGCGTCGGCACCCGCTTGAGGACCTCCGCGACGACGTCGTCGGCCGCCACGCCCGCCGCCCACGTCGCCGGGGTGAGCGTGATCCGGTGGGCGAGGGCGGCGACCGCGACCTCCTTGACGTCCTCCGGGGCGACGAACCGCCGCCCGGAGAGCACCGCGAGCGCGCGGGCGACGAGCATGAGGGCCTGCGAGCCGCGCGGGGACGCGCCGATCTCCACCGACTCGTGGTTCCGCGTGGCCGCGGCGAGGTCCACGCAGTACCGCACGACGTCGGGGTCGACGTGCACGGCCTCGACGCCCGCCTGCATCGCGAGCAGCGTCCGGGCGTCCACGACGCGCGCGACCGGCGCCTCCTCCCGACGGCGGGCGAGCCGCCGGGTGAGCACGTCGGCCTCCGCCTCGTGGTTGGGGTAGCCGACGCCGATCCGCACCATGAACCGGTCGAGCTGCGCCTCCGGCAGGGGGTAGGTGCCCTCGTACTCGACGGGGTTCGACGTCGCGACGACGTGGAACGGCCGCGCCATCGGGTACGTGGTGCCGTCCACGGTGACCTGGCGCTCCGCCATGGCCTCGAGCAGCGCGGACTGGGTCTTCGGCGCGGTCCGGTTGATCTCGTCCGCGAGCAGCAGCCCCGCGAACACCGGCCCCGGCCGGAAGCGGAACGTCGCCGTCTGCGGGTCCCACACCGCCGAGCCCGTGATGTCGCTCGGCAGCAGGTCGGGCGTGCACTGGATGCGCCGGAACTCCAGCCCGAGCGTCGTGGCGAGGCTGCGGGCGGCGAGCGTCTTGCCCAGGCCGGGCACGTCCTCGAAGAGCACGTGGCCGCCGGCGAGGATCGCCGCGAGCGCGATCCGCAGCGGCTCCGTCATCCCGACGACGGCGGTCGCCACCTCGTCGAGGACCGCCTGGGCGAGGCGGGCGACCTCGTCGGGCGGCAGCGGGGCCTCGGTCGTGGCCGGGGTGTCCGGGGTGCGGGCGCCCGGGGTGTCCGGGGTGGGTGCAGTCACGGCTGACCTCTCGTCGGTTCCGGTGGCGGCTCGAGGCGCTCGACGACCTCGACGCAGTGGGCGATGTCCGACAGGGACGGCATGGTCCCGCCGGGGGTGGTGAGGATGTACCAGGCCCGGTCGCCGAGGACGGCGCGGGCGGCCCGGCGGACGTCCTCGGGCACGAGCGGGGAGGTGCGGGTCGTCGCGCCGAGCCCGCCCGGCACGACGATCCCCCGGCGGGCGAGGCGGCGGGTCGCGTCCGCGCGCAGGCGGCGGACGGCGAACTCGCTCACCCGGCCCTCCTGACCGACGAACGACCAGGTCAGGGCCATGACCTCGCGGCGGGTGCCCGCGAGGTCGGTGCGGCGGGCGCGGGGCCACGGGTCGGGGGCGGCCGCCCCGACGAGCGCCGCGGCCGCCGCCACGAGCCCGGCGACGAGCCCCACGAGCGCGGCGTCGCCCCACAGCAGGCCGACGAGCGCGGCGGCGAAGCACACGGACCCGGCCACGACCACGGCGTGCCACCGGCGCCAGGTCACGGCGCCTCCCCGGGGCCGCCGGGCTCGTCGTCGGGCACGACCTCGATCTCGTCGAGCGCCGCGGCGTCGGGGTCGCCCAGCCCCTCGGCGAGCACGGTGAGGGCGGCCACCGCGGCGGTGACGTCCGACGTCGTCATGCGCTCGCCGCCGAACCGGGCCCGCAGGTACAGGTTCAGCAGGGCCCGGGTCGCCGCGGGGTCGACCGGCGTCCGGTCGAGCACGGCCACGGTGAACTCGGTGGGCGTCTGCGCGCGGTCCCGCGGCACGCCCGACCGCGCGGCCGCCTGCTCGAGGTGCACCCAGGCCGCGATGACCGCGTCGGTGGGCGGGACGTGCCGGCGGACCAGCAGGTCGGCGCCCGCCACCGCCTCGCGCAGCGCGGGCAGGTCCGGCATCCGTACGCCCGGCCCGCTGAGCACGTCGCCCGCGGCCAGCCCGGCGTCGTCGGGCGCGTCCGGGGGCAGCTCGACCGGGTGCCGCTGCAGCCACCGCGCCACGAGGAACACCACCCACAGCACGATGACCGAGAGCAGCACGATCCCCAGCCAGGTCAGGTCCCACGGCTCGGGGTTGAGGTAGTCGGCGTCGCGGAGCTGCAGCTCGATCGGCGCGGCCGGGGGCACCGTGGGCATGTCCGGCACCGGCGGCGTCCACGGCAGCAGCGACTCCCCGCGCGTCGGCGGGTCCCACGGCCCCGCGAGGGCGGCCGCCACGACCACGACGACGGACAGGCCGATGAGCGCAGCGACCCGCGTCGGCGGGCCGGCCTCGGGGCGCGCGCGGCCCGCGCCCCGGCGGGGCGCCGTCGTCGTCGGCCGAGCCACGGGCACATTGTCGCCCGCCCCACCCACGCGGGGGCGGCGGTCCGCGCAGTTCACCCCCGTCCGTCCACGCCGTGGCCCCTCGCCCCGACGGCACGTGCCCGCGCAGCCGCCCCCGTCGCCGTACCGCCCGACGTCGGCCGGTCGCGTCCGCGGACGGGGCCGCCCCGCGCGTCGGGCCGGTGGGAGGATGCGGCCATGGCCCACGATCCCGACCTGCCGGCCGCCCCGGGCGCGGGGGGCACCGACGACGACGCGGCCCGGACGGCCGCCCCGGCGCGTGCCCGCCGCCGGCTCGCGGACACCACCCTTGCCCTCGGGCCGCTCGACGGGCGGTACCGGGCGGCGGTCGCGCCGCTGGTCGACCACCTGTCGGAGGCGGCGCTCAACCGCGAGCGCGTGCACGTCGAGGTGGAGTGGCTCATCCACCTCACGTCGCACCACGTCGTGCCGGGCGCGCCCACGCTGTCCAGCGAGGAGCGGGACCACCTGCGCGCGATCGTCGACGAGTTCGACGAGCGCACGGTCGCCGAGCTCGCCGCCACCGAGCGGATCACGGTGCACGACGTCAAGGCCGTCGAGTACCTGCTCAAGCGGCGGCTCGCGGAGGCGCCGCAGGCGCTCGGGCCGGACACGGTGCTGCCGCGGGTGACCGAGCTCGTGCACTTCGCGTGCACCAGCGAGGACGTCAACAACCTCGCGTACGCACTCATGGTGCGCGGCGCCGTCGAGCAGGTCTGGCTCCCCGCGGCCCGCGCCCTCGTCGCCGACGTCGCCGCCCTGGCCCGCGCGCACGCCGACGTGCCGATGCTCGCTCGCACGCACGGGCAGCCCGCCACCCCGACGACGCTGGGCAAGGAGCTCGCCGTGCTCGCCCACCGCCTGCACCGCCAGGTCCGGCGGATCGAGCGCACCGAGTACCTGGGCAAGCTCAACGGCGCCACCGGCACCTACGGCGCGCACGTCGCGGCGGTGCCCGGCGTGGACTGGCCGGCGGTGTCGCGCGCGTTCGTCGAGGGCCTCGGCCTGACGTGGAACCCGCTGACCACGCAGATCGAGTCGCACGACTGGCAGGCCGAGCTGTACGCCGACGTCGCCCGGTTCAACCGCGTGCTGCACAACCTCGCCACGGACGTGTGGACGTACATCTCGCTCGGGTACTTCGCGCAGGTGCGCGGGCAGGGCACGGTCGGCTCCTCCACGATGCCGCACAAGGTCAACCCGATCCGCTTCGAGAACGCCGAGGCCAATCTCGAGGTCTCCAACGCGCTGCTCGACGTGCTCGCCTCCACCCTGGTGACCTCACGGCTGCAGCGGGACCTG
>JAAZAC010000113.1 GCA_012514545.1 Actinomycetales bacterium
GCGATCATGATCAGCCCGCTGCCCGGGGTGACCGAGGCGAAGCCCGGGTCGGCACAGACCCCGCTGCCCGGCATCGTCGCCGACGTCGTGGACGAGTTCGGCGAGCCCGTCCCGGACGGGTCCGGCGGCTACCTGGTGCTGTCCGAGCCGTGGCCCAGCATGCTGCGCGGTATCTGGGGCGACCACGAGCGGTTCGTGGACACCTACTGGTCGCGGTTCGAGGGCCGCTACTTCGCCGGTGACGGCGCCAAGAAGGACGAGGACGGCGACATCTGGCTGCTCGGGCGCGTGGACGACGTCATGAACGTCTCCGGGCACCGGCTGTCCACCACAGAGATCGAGTCGGCGCTGGTCTCGCACCCGATGGTCGCCGAGGCCGCGGTGGTCGGCGCGAGCGACGAGACGACCGGCCAGGCCGTCGTCGCGTTCGTCATCCTGCGCCAGGAGTACCTCGACCGCGTGGACGAGCCGGGCGAGGGGGCCGACGTCGCGGCGACCCTGCGCAAGCACGTCACCCAGGAGATCGGGCCCATCGCGAAGCCGCGGACGATCCTCGTCGTCCCCGAGCTGCCGAAGACGCGCTCGGGCAAGATCATGCGCCGGCTGCTGCGCGACGTCGCCGAGCACCGCCCGGTGGGCGACGTGACGACGCTCGCGGACTCCTCGGTGATGGACCTCATCTCGGCCGGGCTGAGCCGCCCGGCGCCGGGCTCCGAGGACTGAGCCCGGGGCCGCCCCGCCCGGACGGGCTCAGTACCGGTAGACGGTCTCCGCGCGCGGCACGCCGCGCGGGCCGTACGGCGCCTTCTCGAGCCAGGTCGCCGCGGCCTCGTCGGCGGGCGCCCGCTCGGCCGCCGCGCGGATCCGCGCCGCGGTCTCCGGGTCCGGCCGCAGGTGCGCGAGGGCCTCGCCCGCGGCGTCCCGGTTGAACAGGGCCGCGGACCGGCGCGCGAGCGCGAACGCCTCGACCGCGGCACGCGCCGCCGCCGGGCCGGGGGCCTGCCGCGCGAGCACGATCGCGGTCGCCGCCGACTCGGCGTCGGGCACCCCGGAGTTGAGGCCGCGCGCGCCGAAGGGCGCGAACAGGTGCGCCGCCTCGCCGACGAGGAGCACGCGCCGGGCCGGGTCGGCGAAGTCGTGCGCGACGAGCTGGAGGAACTGGTACGTGGACACCCACGTGGTCCGCTCGGCGTAGCCGGGCGGCAGCACGGCCGCGAGCCACGCGTGCACGCCCTCGGGCGAGGCGAGCTCGGCCGGGTCGTCGCCCTCGACGAGCTGCAGGTCCACCCGGTAGCCGCCCGCGAACGGCACGACGAGCACGTTCCGCCCGTCGACCGCCGGGTGCGCGTAGTGGAAGTGCCGCTCGCGCGGCAGCGCGGGCTCGGGCAGCTCGGCCACGTCGACGACGACGTACCAGCCCTCGTCCCGCGAGCCCTCCATGCGCGCGCCGATCCGGTGGCGCACGACCGACCGCGAGCCGTCCGCGCCGACGACGTACGGGGCCCGCCACGTGGTGCCGCCCGCCGTGGCGAGGCGCACCCCGGCGTCGTCGGCGACGACGTCGGTCACCTCCTGGTCCCAGGCGAACTCCACGCCCGCGGCCTTGGCGTGCTCGAGGAGGTGGGCCTCGATGTGCACCTGGGGCAGGCTCGTGAAGTGGGGGTACGTGCCCGCGGGCGGGTCGGGGTAGGTCTTGGCGTACACCTCGCGTCCGGCGTAGAAGGTCCGCTGGGTGTTCCAGTAGACGCCGTGCGCGGCGAGGTCGGCGCCGAGCCCCGGGCTGAGGCGGTCGAGAACCGCCAGGGTGCTCGAGTGCGTGAAGATCGCCCGGCTGCCGGGCCGCTGCCGGTCCACGGGACCGGCCTCCAGGACGGTGACCGGCACGCCGTAGGCGCGCAGCGCCAGGGCGGCCGTGAGGCCCACCGGGCCGGCGCCGACGACGATCGCCTCGCGGGTCTCATCGCTCGCCATCGTGCTCTCCCTCCTCGGCCAGGACGACCGCGTCGAGGACGACCGGCCCGTCCCGGGTCCATCGCACCGGGTTGAGGTCCACCTCCGCCAGGTCTGCGTGGTCGCAGACGAGGTCGCCGACCGCCCGCAGCACCCCGGCCAGCGCGTCCGGGTCGACGGGCGGCGCGCCGCGGAACCCGGCCAGCACCGCGGCGGGCAGCGCGCGCGCCATCTCGGCGGCGCGCTCGGCCGACAGCGGCGCCAGGCGCAGCACGGGGTCCGCGGCGAGCTCGGCCGCGACGCCTCCCGGCGCCAGCAGCACGACGGGCCCGTGCACCGGGTCGCGCAGCGCGCCCACGAGGAGCTCCGTGCCCGCCGGCGCGAGCTCCTCGACGAGGTAGCGCCGGCCGCCGGGCCCGCCGGGCCCGCCGGGGATCGCGTCGATCGCGTCGAGGGCCGCGTCGAGCGCGGCGTGGTCGTGCACGCCCACGTGGACGCCGCCGACGTCGGTCTTGTGCACGACCCGCGCGTCGAGGACCTTGACCACCACGGGCGCGCCGAGCTCGTCGAGCGCCGCGTGCGCCGCCGCCCGGTCCGCCGCGGCACGGCGGCGCGGGGCGCGCAGGCCGTACGCCTCGAGCAGGGCCTTCGCCTCGTCCTCGTCGAGCGTGCGCCCGACCCGGCGGCCCGGGGCGGGCGGCGGGGGCGCGTCGCGGACGGCGCGCGCCCGC
>JAAZAC010000114.1 GCA_012514545.1 Actinomycetales bacterium
CGTTCGGCCTGCGGATGGCGGGCGTGGACCGGGCCGCCCGGCGCGCGCGGGTGGCCGAGCTGCTGGAGCTCGTCGGCCTCGCGGGGTTCGAGCGGCGCGACGTCGCGAGCCTGTCCGGCGGCGAGCGGCAGCGGGTCGCGCTCGCGCGGTCGCTCGCGCCGCGGCCGCGGCTGCTGCTGCTCGACGAGCCGCTGTCCGCGCTCGACCGCGCGCTGCGCGAGCGGCTGGCCGGCGAGGTGCGTGCCGCGCTCGTCGCCACCGGCACGACGGCGGTGTTCGTCACCCACGACCACGACGAGGCGTTCGCCGTGGCGGACCGGATCGCCGTGATGGACGCGGGCCGCCTCCTGCAGGCCGCCGAGCCCGCGCGGCTGTGGCACCGGCCGGCGTCGCGGCGGGTCGCGGAGTTCCTCGGCTACGAGGCGTTCGTGCCGCTCGCCGACGCCCCCGCGGCCCTGCGGGACGCGGTCCGGGAGCGCGCCGGCGCGGTCGACGCGGGCGGCGGGGAGGGCGCCGACGGCGGCCCCGTGCTCGCGCTCGGCCCGGGCTCGCTCGTCCGGGCGCCCGACGGGCCGGTCGAGGGGCGCGTGGTCGCGGCCGGCTTCCGGCGCGGGGTGGTGGAGACCGTCGTCGACGTGCCCGGCGTCGGGCACCTCACGGTCGTCGAGGCGAGCCAGGGGCCGCGGGCCGCCGAGGCCCTGCCCGCCCCCGGCGAGACGCTGCGGCTCGCGGCGGACGGGGCCGCCATCGCCGTCGTGCCCGCCTGAGCCCGCCCCCGCCCCGCCCCTCCCGTCGACTCCCGCCCCGCCCCTCCCGTCCCGTCGACTGGAGCGCCGTGGCGGCAAGGCGCCCCGACTGGAGCGCCGTGGCGCCACGGCGCTCCACTCGAGGAGGGGGGAGGGTGAGCCGTCAGCGCCCGCGGTTGCGGGGGTGCTCGCGTGCCACGCGCTCGTTCCCGCGGCGGTAGCTGCCGGTGACCCGCGCCATGAGCAGCTGCGGGTCACCGGCGTCGACCTGGGCGAGGAACTCCCGCGCAGCCGCGCCGCGCAGGGTCGTCGCGTGCCGGCCGTGGTGCGTGATGCGGACCTCGGCGCCGCGCACCGCGTACGCGAAGCCCGACGGCGCGGGCACGGTCAGGCCCCGACGCCCGCCGTCGCGGACCCGGCCTCCGCGGCCTGCTCCGCGGCCGGCGCCGCGGTCTGCTCGGCGTCGGCCGCGGCGGTGCGCTTCTGCCACGCGCCGGGCACCCCGGCGAGGCGGAACCCCAGCGCGACGTTGATGTCGAGCATGTACGAGTTCTCCTGGGCGTTCCACGTGTGGACGCGGACGGCGCCGGGCCGGACCTCGCGCAGGCGGCGGAGGTTCTCGGCCTTGACGAGCATGCCGAGGCGCCGGCCCCGGTGCTCACGCAGCACGAGCGTGTCGTCCTGGTACACGATCCACGGGTGGTCGAGCGGGTACCGCAGGACCGTGAAGGCCGCCAGGGTGTGCGTCGGCACGTGCTCGGCCGCGGTCAGCAGGTAGCCGTGTCGGCTGTCGGCGAGCTGCCCCTCCCACGTGCGGATGCGCTCGGCGTCCCAGTGCGCCTCGTCGAGGTCGAGGCCGGCGGTGGGCGCGTCCGTGCTCATCCGGGTCTCGAGGACGGCGACCTGGTCCACCCACTCGTCGGGCGAGCGGTCCGTCCAGGACACGAGGCGGTAGTCCGGGCCGGCCTTCTCGGCGGCGCGGGCGTGGTGCTCGGCGAGCAGGGCCTCGTCGACGGGCAGCTGCAGCACGCTGTACCGCTCGGCCTGCTCGAGCACGTAGCCGCGCCGGAGGAGGACCTGCGGCAGGTGCGCGTCGACCCGGATCCGGCCCGAGCCGGTCGGGGCCTCGACGACGCCCGGCCCGGGGTCCGGCTCGCCCACCTGGTCGCTCCACGTGAGGAACGACGTCCGCCCGTGCTCCGCGGCGAACCGCTCGGCCCCGTCCAGCAGCGCCTCGTCGACGCCGTCGGTCTCGTGGTCGGGGTGCACGGCCAGCTCGATGTCGGCGAAGTGCAGGTTGTCCTTGAGCGGCAGGGTGACCTTGGCGAACCCGACGACGTCGTCGGCGCCCGGGTCGGTGACGTCCGACGGGACGGCCACCAGCACGCGCCGCAGCGAGTACGGCTGCGCCTTGAGGTCCGCGAGCAGGTACGGCGCGGGGTAGCAGAGGTCGGCGTAGCCCCACAGCGCCAGCTCGCGCGCCATGGTCACGCGCTGGGCGCCGTGCAGCGGCCACGCGTCGGGCGCGTCGAGCCCGGCGGGGGCCTTCGAGATGTGGTGGACGGTCCAGGACGGCATGGGTCAACTGTGCTGCCCCGTGGTCCCCGGTGGCGAGGGAATTCGGCGCACGAACCGGGGCGCAGCGCGCGCGTCGCTCAGCGCACGACGGCGTCGGCGGGCTTCCTCCGCCGCACGCGCTCGCCGCGCCGGATGCGGAGGAGGACGTAGCCCTCGCAGCCGGCCAGCAGCGCCTCGTCGGAGTCCCGGCGCGGGTGCACGC
>JAAZAC010000115.1 GCA_012514545.1 Actinomycetales bacterium
ATGCTCGTGCTCGCCGTCGTCATGGTCGTGCGGCCCGAGCTCATGCAGAGCCCCGTGATCGCGCTCGTCCTCTTCACGGCCGCGTTCCTCGTGGCGTGGGCCGTCCACGTCGTCACGACGCGCGTGCGCCGGTCCCGGGCGCGCGCGGCGGCCGAGGCCTGACCGCGCGCGCCCGCGGACCCGTCCGGAGGGCTAGATCCAGCAGAGGCCCTTGGCGGGCCCGGTGACCCGCACCCGGACCGTGTCCGACGACGGCGCCACCTTCGCGTTGCCGCTGTAGGTCACCGTCAGCTCGTGGTTGCCGTTGGACAGCCCGGTGACCACCGCGAGCGCGGCGCCCGTGCGCCCGGCGGCGACCACGGGCGCGGTCGCCAGGACGCGTGAGCCCTCCCGCACGGTGATCGTGCCGGTGGGCGTCGGGCCGTCCGTGCGGATGAGCGCCGTCACGGGCACGGGCAGGCCGCGGGGCATGACGGTCGGGGCGGCCGCGTCGGTCCGCGACGGCGCCGTGGTCGGCGGCGGCGGCGGGGTGACCACGTCGACCACCTGGGCGCGGGCCTGCTTGACGCCGTCGTTGTGCGTGTGGAGCACGAGCAGGTCGACGTCGGTCGCGCCCTCCCGCAGGTGGACGGTGACGTCGGAGCCGGGCCGCCCGAGGTACCACAGCGAGTTGTCGACGGCGGCCGGGTCGGCGTCGAACCACACCGGCGGGTCGTACGCGTCGACGGTGAACGGCCCGACGTCGTCGACGAAGCCGCCGGCGACGCCCTCGTACGGCGAGTAGGTCGCCATCGCGAAGGTGGGCGTGTGGCCGGGGGCGACGCCCAGCGCCTCCAGCGACATCGGCACGACGAGCACGTCGCTGTCGAACACCGAGGTGTCGAGCCCGGTGAGGCCGTTCGCCGTCCAGATGTCGACGAGCGGCCCGAAGCCGTACCCGGCGTCCGGGTCGAACGTCAGCGCGTACGTCTCGACGGTCGTGAGGTCCATCTCGTCGGCGTACTTCCAGACGTAGGTCTCGAAGTCCCAGATCCCGTCGCCGTCCACGTCCGTGTCGATGACGGGGACGATGACGCCGCCGAGGGTCGCCCACTCGCCGTACGTCGCGATGCCGAGCGCCATGACGCCCTGGGTCGGGTCGCCGCCCGCCGCCGCGATCTCCGGGGCGGTGGAGGTGAAGCCGACGTAGCGCAGGTCGGCGGCCCGGAGCGCGGTCGGCGGCGTCGCGGCGCCGCCCGTGGGGAGCTCGGGGCTCGTCGCGACGAGCGCGAACGGCGCCATGAGCGAGTACCACCCGCCCGACGCGACGCCGCGGCCCTGGACCACGAGCGGCGCCGTCGTCGCGCCCGCCGCGAACTTCACCGGCGGCGAGGTCAGCGCGCTGACCGGGCGCGGCGCGGCCTGCACCGGCACGCGCAGCGCGGGCCCGCCGGCCTCGGGCGCGAGCACGAGCCGGCCCGAGATCGTCGTGACGAAGTCGCGCGGCACGCCGCCGAGGTAGCTGTCGACCTGCGTCGGGTCCATGTCCCGGGCCAGCGTCCTCGGGTCGACCGTGAGGGTCACGGTGACCTTGGCGGTGCCCCGCGGCGGGACGGTGACCTTGGCCGGGCTGACGGTGATCGTGGCGCCGCCCGCCGTGGTCGACTGGGCGAACGACGCGCGGTACTTCTGCGGGCTGCGCGTCGTGTTCGCCACCGTGACGTCGCGCTTGAGGGTCACGGTGCGGTCCGCGACGTCGACGAGCCCGAAGGTCACCGAGACGAGCTCCGGGTCGTCCTTCGCGTAGGCGATGACGGACGCGCCGACGGCGTCGCGCGCGTCCACCCGGCCGGAGCCGACCCGCTCGGGGCCGTACGCGGGGCCCGTCCCGTTGAGCCCGGCGAACACGTCGTGCGTGGCCGTGTTCATGACCGCCGCCTTGATCTGCTGCGGCGTCCACGTGGCGTGCGTCTGCGCGACGAGCGCCGCGATGCCCGCGACGTGCGGCGAGGACATCGAGGTGCCGGAGTACGTCACGCGGTCGTCGCCGGTGCCCGAGGCCGCGGAGCTGATGAGCGTGCCGGGCGCCGCGACGTCGGGCTTGACGACGCCGAGCGAGCCGTGCACGCCGCGCGAGGAGCCGCTGTTGAGCGTGTCCGCGATCGCCGGCGTCTCGACGAAGGCCGAGTTGGCGAGCGACGGGCCGATGTGCACGACGACCGGGTCCTCGGCCGTCGCCGCGGCGATCGCGGGCTCCAGGAGGTCGGTCTCGGCCGCGGTGAGCTGCGCGCCGGGGATCCCGGCGTTGCCGGCGATGCCCGCCGTGAAGACGGGCAGCTCGCTGCCGATGAGGACGCCGACGGCGCCCGCCGCCTGCGCGTTGTTCCACCGGACCGCGCTGCCGCAGCGGCGGGTGCTGTCGTCGTCGTCCCACCACAGCCACAGGACGGTGCCGGCGATCTCGTCGGCGTGCGGGGCGAGGTCGGCGGCGACGCAGCCGTCGACGTCGGCCCCCACGAACGAGACGGGCGCGGTGACGTCCGTCCCGCCCGCGTAGTCGACGCTGTTCTGCGCCGCGTGCAGGCCGACGAGCGCCTCGTCGGGCGCCTCGACGACCTCGACGGCGTCGTAGGTCTGCGTGAGGCCGACGGAGTTGGCGACGGTGAGCGCGCTGGCCGCGTTGCCCGGCGACCCGCCGACGTCGGTGACGTCGCCGCCGTTGCCGGAGGACGTGACGGTGAGCACGCCGAGCCTGCTCAGCTCGTCGACGAACAGGCTCTCGGGGTCGTCGGCCGGGCTGAGGTCCGAGCCGAGCGACATGTTGACGATGTCGAGGTGGTCGCTGAAGTCGCCGTCCCCGTTCGGGTCGGCCGCCCAGTCGAGCGCCTGGACGACGAGGCCGGTGCTGCCGCCGACGTCGCCGAACACCTTCAGCGCGTAGACGCCGGCCTTCGGGGCGCTGCCCGGGCCGACGCGCCAGTCGGAGATGTCCGTGAGCGTGGCGTAGTCGCCGCGGAAGGTCTCGCCGTCGGCGGTGACGCCGAAGCCGGCCGCGGTGCCCGCGACGTGGCTGCCGTGCCCGCCGCCCGCGGTGTGCGGCGCGTCGATCGGGTTCTCGTCGGGCTGGGGGACGAGCTCGGCGGCGGTGGTGCCGCTCGCGTCGTACGTCGGCCCGGCGAAGTCGTACCCGCCGAGGAACTTGGTCGGGTCGAACAGCCCGTCGGGCACGGGCCCGGTGCCGTCGGCGCCGTACGCCTCCGCGTACGCCTCCGGGGTGCCGGGGCCGCCGAACGTGGCGTGCGTGTAGTCGACGCCGGTGTCGATGACGCCGATCGTCACGCCCTCGCCGGTCGCGCCCGCGGCGGTCCACGCCTCGAGCGCCCGGGTGAAGACGTCGGTGCCCTTGTTGTCGATCGTCCTGGGCACCACGAGGTGCACGGCCGCGACGGCCGGGTCGTCGGCCAGCTCGGCGATCTCCTGGGCGTCGCCCGTGACCACGACGCCGGCCACGACGTTGGCGGTCACGGCCACCTTGGCCGGGGTCTCCGCGGCGGTACGGGCCCGCGGGCCGGCGTCCGCGGGGACGACCTCCTCGGCGATCTCGGCGACCTCCTCGATCGCCGCCTGCACGTCCGCGGCGTCGCCGCCCGCCTCGGCGGTCTCGAGGCCGGACGGCGCGTCGAGCTCGACGAAGGCGGTGACGATCCCGGTGGCCTCGCGCAGCGCGGGCGCCACGCGGGCGGGCGCGCCGTCGGGCCGGGCGAGGCCGGTGGGCGGGGCGAGCGGGACGACCGGGTCGTCGTCGGGCGGGGCCGCGGAGGCGATACCCAGGCCGAGCGGGACCGCGAGGACGGCGGCGGCGGCGCTGGCGACGAGACGGCGGGCGCGGGACATGAGGCCTCCCTGGCTGGCGAGACAGGCTCTGGCAGGTTCTGGCAGGTGCCTGGCCGCGAGCGGGGGCCTCGACGGCACGGCTTCGCCCGCACAGTATCCCCGCCGGACCCCCGCGGGAAGGCCGTTCGCTCAGGCGGGGCCGACGTCCCCCGAGCCGCGCACGTCCGAGGTGACCTCCGGGTCGCCCAGGTAGCGCACGTCGCCCGAGCCGCTGATCCGCGCGTCGAGCGTGCCCGTCGCGTGCACGGTGACCGTGCCGGAGCCGCGGATCTCGACCGTCGCGTCGCGCGCCACGAGGTCGGCGCCCGCGACGTCGCCCGAGCCGGGGATGCGCACGGCGAGCTCGTCGGTGGTGCCCTCGAGCGAGGCGGTGCCCGAGCCACGGATCTCGACGTCGACGCTCCTCGCGGCGACGTCGTCGAGGCGCACGTCGCCGGACCCGGAGATGCTCACGGTCACGGCGTCGGCGGTCGCGCCGCCGAGCTCCACGGTGCCGGAGCCGGTGACCGCGACGGTGACGTCCTCGCCGTCCGGGGCGAGGTCGCCGTCCACGTCGGCGGACCCGGCGACGGTGATGCTCGACAGCGCCGGCAGGACGAGCTCGTACTCGATCGGGCCCGGGTTGATCCACGCCCCGGGCAGCTCGATCTCGAGCGTGTCGCCGTGCACGACGGCGGTGATCTCCTCGAGCACGCGCTCGCTCGCCGTGATCGTCAGCGACGGGGTGTCGCCGACCTCGACGTGCATGATGCCCGCGGTGCCGAGCCGCACCGCGCTGACGGGCTCGATCTCGCGCGTGACGGTGTCGCGCGGGCCGGCGGCGCCGTCGCCGACGGTCAGGGTGGCGTCGCAGGCGGTCAGGCCGACCGCCGCGAGGAGGGCGAGTGCGGCGGTGGTGGTGCGCTGGCGGCGGTTCATGGGTCCTCGGTTCTCCGGTGCTCGTGTGCTCGGCCGGCGCCCGCGGCGGGTCGCGCACGGGTGCCGATCGTGAGCATGGCGCGTCCGGCCGCCGTCGGGCATCGGGGTCGCCCCTGGCGCGACCCTGGTCCGTCCCCCGGGCCGGGCCAGGGTGGCCCCGGGGTGCGCGGGCTCCGCACCGCGGCGGGCCGCGGCCGCGCCGGCTCAGCGCGCGTAGCGCTCGACGAAGGCCCGGAGCAGGAGCGGGGGCGCGTCGACGACGGCGCGGCTCACCTGGGCGGTGAGCGCCTCGACGTCGTCGGGGGAGAAGTAGCCCGCGTCGCGGTAGACGTCGATGCGCGTGACGATGCCGGGCACGTCGAGCTCGGGGTGGAACTGGGTGGCGTAGAGGTTGGTGCGGACCCGGAACGCCTGCACGGGGCACGCCGGCGACGACGCGAGCACGACGGCGCCCGGCGGGGGCACCCGGATGGCCTCCTTGTGGCCGACGAACGCGTCGAACGTCTCGGGCAGGACCCCGAACACCGGGTCGGCGCGGCCCTCGGGCGTGAGCGTCACGGGGACGGCGCCCACGGGCTCCGCGTAGGTCCCGTCGACGACCCCGCCCGTGACGACGCCGAGCGTCCCGACGCCGTAGCACGCCCCGAGGAAGGGCGTGTCGGCGGCGACGAGCCGCCGCACGAGCCCGCCGAGCTCCGCCTCGACGCGGCGCTGCACCGGCGGCTTGGTCTCCTCCGGCACGCTCGTCGTGAAGGGGGAGCCGCCGACGATGACGCCCGAGACCTCGTCGAGGTCGATCGGGGGCAGCGGGCCGGCCTCGAGCCGGATCCGCCGCAGCTCGTCCGGCGCGAGGCCGCCGAAGCGGAGGATCGCCTCGTACTCGTCGTCGGCCGCGCGGTCCTCGGGCCGCGTCGCCACGAGCACGAAGGGCTTCACGGCGCGACCCTAGCGGCCCGGCGGCACCGTCCGCGCGGCACCTCTGCGCGCCGCCCTCGGCGCGGCCCGGCCCCGGTCGGGGCCCGCGGCGCCCATACTGGCCTCCGTGAGCGAGGAGGGCCCCGGGAGCGCGCGCGACGACGCGTGGTTCGAGGCGCTCTTCCGGGCCCACGCCACCGCCGTCTTCCGCTACCTCGTGCGCCGCGGCGCGGGCGACGACGCGCAGGACCTCGCCGCGGACGTCCTGGCCACCGCGTGGCGCCGGCGCGAGGACGTGCCCGAGGGCGCGGAGCTGCCGTGGCTGTACCGCACGGCCGCGTACGTGCTGGCCAACCACCGGCGCAAGGGCCGGCCGGTGCCGGTCGCCGAGGTCTCCGACGAGGTCGACGACGCCTCCCCCGAGCAGCTCGCGGTGGTCGACGACGAGGTCCGGGGCGTGCTCGCGGCCCTCTCCCCGCGGGACCGGCGGATCCTGCTCCTGCACGCCTGGGAGGGTCTCGACGGCGACGGGCTGGCGGCGGTGCTCGGCATCTCCCGGGGCGGGGCGGACGCGGCGCTGTCGCGCGCCAGGGCGCGCCTGCGCGCGGCGTGGGCCGCCCGCGACGACGTGCCCGCCGGCTGAGGCCCGGGCCGGTCGGACGGCGCGGCTGCAAGTCCACGCCGCCGCGGCACACAAGCAGAGGGAGACCGGACCAGGTCGAGACCCGACCGCGGGCAGGAGGTTGATCGTGGCACAGCACCCGGGTCACGGTGCCGAGCGCACCGGTGCCGACCTCGTCGCGCGCCTGGCCGCCGCGGACCCCGCGGCCGGCGTCGAGCCGGACCTCGCGCGCCTGCGCGCCGCCGTGGAGGAGCGCCGCCGCGCCGCGCCCGCCGACGAGCTCGCGGCGCGGCGCCTGCGCCGCCTGACCACGTGGCCCGCCCGGGCGGCCGCCGTCGCCGCGGCCGCGCTCGTCGTCGGCGGCGGAGGCGGGTACGCCGTCGGGCTGGCCGCCGCCGGCGGGGGCGGGGACGCGACCACGGCCGACGCCCCCATCGTGCTGGAGGCGCCGGGCGGCGCGGGCAGCGTCGCCGAGGCCGCGCCGGACCTCGCCGGCGCCGCTGACGTCGACGGCGGCCGGGGCGGCTACGACGCGGCCTGGGGGGGCTGGTACGGCCGGACGGTCTTCCACGCCTCGGGCCTGACGGGCGGCGCGACGAGCGCCACCGCCTGGGCCCTCGACGCGACGTCGGTGTCGGGCCAGGCCGCGGCCGCCGCGGCGGAGGCCCTCGGCGTGCCGGGCGAGCCCCGTCTGGAGTACGGCTCGTGGGTCGTCGGCCCGAACGACGGCAACGGGCCCACCGTGCAGCTCATGGCGGACGGCGCCGGTTCGCTGTCCTTCTGGGACCCGACGGTGGACGTCTGGTACTGCGGCGCCGTCCCGGAGAGGTCCGCCCGCGAGGGCGAGGCGGCCGCCGAGCCGGCGCCCGACGCGCCGGTGAGCGACGGCGGGGGCGTCGACCCGGTCGCGCCCGACGTCTGCGACGAGCGCGACCTCGGCGACGCGCCGTCGGCCGGCGCGGCGGAGGACGCGCTGCGGGAGGCGATGGCGTCCCTGGGCGTGGACCCGGCGGCGTTCGAGTTCGCCGTGGAGGACGTCGGCGACCGGGCCCACGCGTACGTGACGGCGTACCACGTGCTCGACGGCCAGCGGACCGGGCTCGCCTGGAACGCCTCCTTCACAGGGGCCGGCATGGCGAGCCTCTACGGCTTCACGGCCACGCTCGTCGAGCTCGGCGAGTACGACGTCGTCCCGCCCGCCGAGGCGGTCGAGCGCCTCAACGACCCGCGGTTCGGCGCCGGCTGGTCGGGCCCGGTGATCCTCGCCGGCGCCAGGGACGCGATGGAGGTCGCGCCCGTGCCGGAGGAGCCCGACGGCGTGCCGCCGACCCCGGCGCGGCCCGGCGCCGCGTTCGCGTGGCCGGTGCGCGACGTCACGATCGTCGCCGCCCGGCTCGGCCTCGCCCAGCTCGCCACGGGCGACGGCGCGACGGTCCTCGCGCCGAGCTACGAGCTCACCGCCGACGACGGCAGCGTCTGGTCGGTCATCGCCGTCGCCGAGCGCCACCTGGACCTCTCGGCCGACTGACCCCGGCGGAGCGACCCGGGCGACTCGACCCGGCCGGGGCCGCCGGGCGCGCCCGGCGGCGTCCCCCTGGTCCCGGTTCACGCGCGTCGCATCCGTGCGCGCCTCACCCGTACGGCGTAGGTTCGTCCACGTCACGGCCATCGCGTGCCTCGGGAGCGAGACAGTGGACGAACGTGGTGGGGCCGCCGGCCCGGAGCCGGGCGGGCGGCCGCTCACCCGGCGCGAGCTGCGGGCGCGGGCGGCGGGCGCGTCGTCCGGGCCGGCCGGCGAGCCGCGTGACGCCGACCCGGTCGACCCGGTCGAGCGGACCGGGCCGTCGGAGGCGGACGCCTGGGAGGCCGCCGTCGGCTGGGCGCTGCGCGGCGAGATGCCGGCCTACCTGCCGCCGGAGCCGCCCGAGCCCGACGACGTCCGGTGGGACCTGCCGCCGGTGCCGCGGCAGCCGGACGGGCCGCACGCCGTCGGGCACACGGGTCCGGAGGGCCCGGAGGTGCCGGACGTCGACGCCCTCGCGCGCGGCCTCGAGCCGCGGCGCCTGCCCGACGCCCCGCTGGAGGACCGCCGCCCGTGGCAGGACAGCGGCCTGTGGGGTGCGGCGGACGCCGACGACGGCCGGCCGCGACGGGTCTCGGTGTTCGGGGCCGCGCCGCCGGAGCCGGACGACGCCGCCACGGCGTTCGTCGACACCGGCGCGGTCGCGGAGGCCGCGGCGAGCCCTGACGGCGCCGACGACGGCGCCTCCGGCGACGCGCACCTGCCCACGCTCGACGACCTCCTCGCCTCCCGCCCCGCGCCCGCCGACGGGCCGGCGGAGCGGGGGTGGCGCGCCGTCGTGCGCCGGGCCACGGGCGGGCTGATCGCGCCGGGCCCGGGGGAGGCCGAGCGGGCCGAGCGGGCCTGGGTCGCGAGCGTCCAGCGCACGCTCGACGGGCCGCGCACGATCGTCGTCGTGAACCCCAAGGGCGGCGCCCACAAGACCACGGCGACCCTGCTCGTCGCGGCCACGTTCGGCCGGCTGCGCGGGGGCTACACGCTCGCCTGGGACAACAACGAGACCCGCGGCACGCTGGGCTGGCGCACGCGCCACGGGCACCACGCGCGGACGGCCGTCGACCTGCTGGAGGACCTCGAGCGGTTCGCGGACCCCGACTCCTCGCGCGTGGGCGACCTCGACGCGTACGTGCGCTCGCAGGCGTCCGCGCAGTTCGACGTGCTGGCCTCCGACGAGGACGCCGCCTCCGCCGCGTCGATCGACGCGTTCGCGTTCCGGGCGCTGCACCGCACGCTGCTGCGCTTCTACCGGATCCTCGTCGTCGACACCGGCAACAACATGCGCGCCTCGAACTGGCAGGCCGCGCTCGAGGCCGCCGACCAGGTCGTCGTCGTGTCCACCATGCGCGAGGACACCGCCCAGTCCGCCGCCTGGATGCTCGACGCGCTGCGCGCCACCGGCCACGAGGACGCCGTCCGCCGCGCCGTCACCGTGCTCAGCCAGCCGTCGCCGCGGATCGACGCCGAGCTGACCGCGCGGCTGCACGACCACTTCGGGCGCCTCACCCGCAGCGTGCTCGAGGTGCCGTACGAGCCGGCGCTCGTCAGCGGCGCCCCGATCGACGTCGAGGACCTCTCGGCCGCGACCCGGCGCGCGTGGCTGCGCGTCACGGCCGAGATCGCCGCGGGGCTCTGAGGACGCGCGGGAGGATCTCCGTCGTGTCCGTCTCGCCCCGTCCCGCCACGCCCGACGACGTCGACGCCGTCGTCGACCTCGTCGAGTCCGCCTACCGGGGCGACGCGTCCCGCGCCGGCTGGACGACCGAGGCCGACCTCCTCGGCGGGCGGCGCACCGACGCGGCGATGATCCGCAACCTCCTCGCCGACCCCCGCAGCGTCCTCCTCGTGCTCGACGACGACGCCGCCCTCCCGGGCCGGCGCGGCCTGCTCGCCTGCTGCCAGCTCGAGCGCCGCGAGCCCGCCGCCGACGGCGAGGCCCCCGCCGCGTACTTCGGCCTCTTCGCGGTGCGGCCGGGGCGGCAGGGGGCGGGTGTGGGCTCGCGGCTCCTCGCGGCGGCGGAGGAGATGGCGGCGGGGTGGGGTGCCCGACGCCTCGAGCTCACGGTGCTGAGCCACCGGCCCGAGCTCCTCGCGTGGTACGAGCGGCGCGGGTTCCGCCTCACCGGCGCGACCCACCCGTTCCCCGGCTACGCCGACGCGCGGTTCGGCCACCCGCGCCGCGACGACCTCGTGCTGCTCGAGATGGCCAAGCCCCTGGGGTGAGCGCGCCGGGTGACCGGGCCGGGGTGACCGGGCCGGGGACCGGCGAGGATGGGCACATGACCGACCAGTACACGCCCCCCTCCGGCCCACCCGGCCCGCCCCGCACCGCCGTCGTCACCGGCGCCGGCCGCGGCATCGGCCGCCACCTCGCCCTCGCGCTCGCCGGCCACGGCTTCGACGTCGCGCTCCTCGGACGCACGGCCGCCCGCCTGGAGGAGACGGCCGAGGAGGTCCGCGCCGCGGGCCGGCGCGCCGTCGTGGCGGCGGTCGACCTCGTCGACCCCGAGGCGACCCGCGCGGCGGCGGCGACGGTCGCGGAGGCGCTCGGCGGCGTCGGGCTGCTCGTCAACAACGCGGGGGTCATCGAGGAGCGGGAGGCCGCGTTCGCGGACGACGACGTCGCCGACGTGTGGCGCGTCGTCGAGGGCACGCTGCGCCCGCCGATGAACGTCACGCACGCGCTGCTCGGCGGGATGCTCGCCCGCGGCGGCGGGCGCGTCGTCCAGGTGAACTCCGGCTTCGGCCACCGGGCCGGGCCGGCGTACACCGGCTACCAGGTCGGCAAGGGCGCGCTCGCGCGGTTCACGTCGGCGCTCGACGCCCAGTACCGGGACCGGGGGATCCGCGCGTTCGACCTGGCCCCCGGCGTCGTGCCCACCGACATGTCGACGCGCATGCCGATGCACCGGGGCCGCACCGAGTGGACCCCCGTCGAGGCCGTGACCGGCCTGCTCCTCGCGATCGCCGACGGCCGCCTCGACCGGCTGTCCGGCCGCTTCCTGCGCGCGGGGGCGGACACCGTCGAGGCGCTCGTCGCGCACGCCGACGAGATCGTCGCCGCCGACGCGCGGCGCCTGCGCCTGGTCCCCTACGGCCCGGACGACCCGCTGGGCGCCTGAGGCGGACGTGCGAAGGGCCCCGGCGTCGCCGGGGCCCTCCGCGTGCCAGGACCGCGCGTCAGAAGCCGAACCACTCCCGGACGCGCTCGACGATGGCCTGCTCGAACACGTCGTCGTTGTGGTGGGCCTTGAGCCACTCGACGAACGACCCGCCTGCGGCCTCGTCCATCTCGCGGCGGCAGGCGGCCGTGTCGGTCACCGCCCGCACGAGCATCTCCTCTGCCTCGGCCGGCGTGGAGTAGAAGAACGGGTACTTCTCGGGCACGAGGGCGCGGGCCCACGGCCGGTCCGGGAAGATCCCGACGACGCCCGCGGCGAGCGCCTCGACGTACACCAGGCCGTAGGACTCGTCGACGGCCGTGGCCAGGAACGCCGTCGTGCGCGCCAGCGCCGACCAGTAGTCGTCGCGGCTCGCCGTCAGCGGGCCGACCCACGCCCAGTCGCGCCGGGACAGCCGCAGCGCCCGGTCGGAGACGAGGTGCGACTCGTGCAGGCGCGCCTCGACCTTGATCGGGGTGCGCTTGACGACCCGCTCGACGACGTCGAGGAACAGCTGCGGCTGCTTGCGCTCCGACAGGTAGATCGCCGGGTACAGCACGACCGGGACGGGCGGCTCCTGCCGGGGCTGGATGTGCTCGTGCCGGAAGCCCAGGTTGACCCAGGCGATCTTCGCCTTCTCCGCGAGCGGCTGGATGGTCGTCGCGTTGACGATCTCCCGCATCTCGTTGGCCGTGCGCTCCGAGTTGGCGAACGTCGGGAAGAGCGCCCCGCAGAGCCCGAGCAGGGCCCGCTCCACGGGGTGGCTCTTCTCGGAGGTGTTCCACCAGACGAAGTTCATGACCTTCGGCTCGTCGCACGTGGCCTTGAGCGTCCGCCAGATGCAGGTGGCGTCGATGACGTCCATCGTGATGACGAGCGTTTCCTCGCCGTCGACGAACTCCAGCGGCATGACGTCGAAGCCCTCGCACTGTCGGGGCCGCGGCCCCACGAGGATCGAGTTCGGGAACACCCGGAGCAGCCGGCGGACCAGCGTCGCCCCGGCGTCGTGGCCCGCGACCCGCCCGTCGGAGTCGACCAGCGCGCCGGAGTACCGGACCGCGACTCTCATCGTTGCTCACCCGCCCCCGCGAGCGCCTCGCCGACCGGGCGGTCGGCCTCGTCGCCGTCGGCCGTCGTCGCGGCCTCGGCCACAGCCTGCTCCGACGCGGCGGGCGCGTCCAGGGCCGTGGACGTGTCGTCGACGTCGTCGGGCTCGGTGAGCGGCTCGTCGGAGCCGTCCGTCATCTCGGCCTTGATCCGCATGCCGTAGAACGAGCGGTGGATGAAGAAGGCCGACACCAGGAAGAACGCGCCCGCGAGGACGTGCACCAGGGTGCCGTTGCCCTCGGCGGTCAGCATCACGCCGAGCTCGACGGCCAGCAGGCCGAAGAGGGTCGTGAACTTGATGACCGGGTTGAGCGCGACGGACGAGGTGTCCTTGTACGGGTCGCCGACGGTGTCGCCGACGATCGTCGCGTCGTGCAGGGCCGTGCCCTTGGCGTGCAGGTCGACCTCGACGATCTTCTTCGCGTTGTCCCAGGCGCCGCCCGCGTTCGCCATGAAGATCGCCTGGTAGAGGCCGAACACGGCGATCGACACGAGGTAGCCGATGAAGAAGAACGGCTCGACGAAGGCGAACGCCAGGGTGGAGAAGAACACGCCGAGGAACATGTTGAGCATGCCCTGCTGGGCGTACTGGGTGCAGATCTCCACGACCTTGCGGGAGTCCTCGGTGCTGGCCTTGGTCGCGCCGTCGAGGCGGATGGTCTGCTTGATGAACTCCACGGCCCGGTAGGCGCCGGTGGTGACCGCCTGGATCGAGGCGCCGGTGAACCAGTAGATGACCGCGCCACCGGCGATGAGGCCGAGCAGGAGCGGCGCGTGCATGAGGGACAGCTTGTCCATGCCCTCCTGGAGCCCGCCGGTGAGGGTCATGATGATCGAGAAGATCATCGTGGTCGCGCCGACGACGGCGGTGCCGATGAGCACCGGCTTGGCG
>JAAZAC010000116.1 GCA_012514545.1 Actinomycetales bacterium
CGTGACGCGCCCAGGGACCTCAGACGTGCCGACGGGCGCTCTCGCTGGGTAGGTTCGGGGTGTGACGAAGACGCCTCCCGCCGTGCAGACGCGCATCGGCCGCATCCCGGTCCTCGACGTGTCCCCCGTCGCCGAGGAAGGACGCTGGCCCGCGAAGGCCGCCGTCGGCGAGGCCGTCCCCGTCCAGGCGACCGTCTTCCGCGAGGGGCACGACGCCGTCGCCGCGACGGCCGTGCTCGTGGGGCCCGACGGCGCGGACCGCCAGGCCGTGCGGATGGTCGACATCGCCCCCGGGCTCGACCGCTTCGAGGCGCGCCTCGTGCCGGACGCGGTGGGCGACTGGGGCTTTCGCGTCGAGGGCTGGTCGGATCCGTACGGGACGTGGGCGCACGACGCCGCGATCAAGGTCGCGGCCGGGGTCGACACGGAGCTCATGCTCGTCGAGGGGGCGCGCTTCTTCGCGGCCGCCGCGTCCCGCAAGGGCCTGCTCGCGAAGGCGAAGAAGGTGCTGCGGGACGCCGTGTCGGCGCTCGAGGACGCGAACCGACCCCCGGAGGCACGCCTCGCTGCGGGGCTCTCGGCCGAGGTCCGCGCCGTGCTCGACGCCCACCCCGTCCGTGAGCACGTCACGAGCTCGCCCACCTACCCGCTGCGCGTGGACCGCGAGCTCGCCCTCGCCGGCTCGTGGTACGAGTTCTTCCCCCGCTCCGAGGGGGCCAAGCAGGACCGGCGCACGGGCGAGTGGCGCTCGGGGACGCTGCGCACGGCCGCCAAGCGGCTCCCGGCCATCGCCGCGATGGGCTTCGACGTCGTCTACCTGACCCCGATCCACCCGATCGGCACCACGTTCCGCAAGGGCCGCAACAACTCGCTCACGCCGGGCCCGCAGGACCCGGGGTCGCCGTACGCGATCGGCTCGCCCGACGGCGGCCACGACGCGATCGAGCCGAGCCTCGGGACCTTCAAGGACTTCGACTTCTTCGTCCGCAAGGCCCGCGAGGCCGGGCTCGAGGTGGCCCTCGACGTCGCGCTCCAGTGCTCGCCGGACCACCCGTGGGTCACCGAGCACCCCGAGTGGTTCACCACGCGCGCGGACGGCACCATCGCGTACGCGGAGAACCCGCCCAAGAAGTACCAGGACATCTACCCGCTCAACTTCGACAACGACCCCGAGGGCATCTACGCCGAGGTCCGGCGCGTGCTCCAGGTGTGGATCGACCACGGCGTCACCGCGTTCCGCGTCGACAACCCGCACACCAAGCCGCTGCCCTTCTGGGAGCGGCTGATCGCGGACGTCAACGCGGCGCACCCCGAGGTGATCTTCCTCGCCGAGGCGTTCACGCGCCCGGCGATGATGCACACGCTCGCCCGGATCGGGTTCCACCAGTCGTACACGTACTTCACCTGGCGGAACACCAAGGCCGAGCTCGCCGAGTACCTCCAGGAGGTCTCCGGGCCCGCCGCCGCGTACATGCGCCCGTCGTTCTGGCCGACGACGCACGACATCCTCACCCCTTACATGCAGCACGGCGGGACGGCGGCGTTCGCGATCCGCGCGGTGCTCGCCGCCACCGGCTCGCCCACGTGGGGGATCTACTCCGGCTACGAGCTCGTCGAGAACGTCGCGCGGCCCGGCGCCGAGGAGCAGATCGACAACGAGAAGTACGAGTACAAGCCGCGGGACTGGGCGGCCGCCGAGGAGATCGGGATCTCGCGCCTGCTCACCCGGCTCAACCAGATCCGCCGGGAGCACCGGGCCCTGCAGCGCCTGCGCGGCCTGACCGTGCACCCGACCACCAACGACCAGGTGCTGTGCTTCTCCCGGCACGTGACCGCCGCGCAGTCCCCCGACGGGCGGCCGGACGCCGTCGTCGTCGTCGTCAACCTCGACCCGCACCACACCCAGGAGGCCGTGGTGGACCTCGACCTCGCCGCCCTCGGCGTCGCCGCGCCCGCGGACCCGGCGGCGCCCGCGTTCGCCGCGCACGACCTGCTGTCCGGGGCCGTCTACGCGTGGGGGGCGCACCCCTACGTCCGGCTCGACCCGTACGAGCAGGTGGCGCACGTCATCGGGGTGAGGACCCTGTGACGCCCGCGGCGACCGACACGGTCACCCCCGGGGCCGCGGCCGGTCCCGGCGCCGGGGCCGGGACCGACGCCGGCGCCCGCGCGATCGACCCGATGCGGGCCCTGCCGCCGCGGCCCGACCCCACCCGGCACCTGCCGGACCTCGCCCGGCCCGGCCTGCGCGACGACCCCGAGTGGTACCGCACCGCGGTGTTCTACGAGGTCATGCTGCGCTGCTTCTCCGACTCCTCCGGCCAGGGGTCGGGCGACATCCGCGGCCTCATCGACCGCCTCGAGTACCTCCAGTGGCTCGGCATCGACTGCCTGTGGCTGCCGCCCTTCTACCCCTCGCCGCTGCGCGACGGCGGCTACGACGTCTCCGACTACACGGCGATCGCGCCGCAGTACGGCACGATGCACGACTTCGCCGAGCTGCTCGAGGAGGCGCACTCGCGGGGCATGCGGGTGGTCATCGACCTCGTGATGAACCACACGAGCGACCAGCACCCGTGGTTCCAGGCGTCGCGCTCCGACCCCGACGGCCCCTACGGCGACTTCTACGTGTGGAGCGACGACCCCACCCGCTACGAGGGCGCGCGGATCATCTTCGTCGACACCGAGACGTCCAACTGGACGTTCGACCCGGTGCGCCGGCAGTACTACTGGCACCGGTTCTTCAGCCACCAGCCGGACCTCAACTTCGAGAACCCGGCCGTGCGCGAGGCGATGAAGGACGTCACGCGGTTCTGGCTCCGCCTCGGCGTCGACGGGTTCCGGCTCGACGCCGTCCCCTACCTCTTCGAGGAGGAGGGCACCAACTGCGAGAACCTCCCGCGGACCCATCAGTACCTCCGCGAGATCCGGGCGATGGTGGACGAGGAGTTCCCCGGGCGTCTCCTGCTCGCCGAGGCGAACCAGTGGCCGCGCGACGTCGTGCCCTACTTCGGCACCGAGGACGAGCCCGAGTGCCACATGTGCTTCCACTTCCCGGTGATGCCGCGCATCTTCTACGCGCTCAAGGACCAGCGGGCGAACCAGCTCGTCGACATCCTCGCGGACACCCCGCCCATCCCCCGCGGCGCGCAGTGGGGCACGTTCCTGCGCAACCACGACGAGCTCACGCTCGAGATGGTCTCGACGGAGGAGCGCGCGTCCATGTACGGCTGGTACGCGCCGGACCCGCGCATGCGCGCGAACGTCGGCATCCGGCGTCGGCTCGCCCCGCTGCTCGACAACTCGCGCGCGGAGATCGAGCTCGCGCACGCCCTGCTGCTGTCGCTGCCCGGCAGCCCGTGCCTGTACTACGGCGACGAGATCGGCATGGGCGACAACATCTGGCTGCCCGACCGGGACTCGGTCCGCACGCCCATGCAGTGGACCCCGGACCGCAACGCGGGCTTCTCCACGGCCGACCCCGGCAAGCTCTACCTGCCGGTCATCCAGTCGCTCGTGCACCACTACACGACGACGAACGTCGAGGCCCAGCTCGCGCAGCCGACCTCCCTGCTCCACTGGGTGCACGGCATGCTCGCCGTCCGGCGCCAGCACCCCGTGTTCGGCACCGGCGACTTCACGATCCTGCCGAGCGACAACGAGGCCGTGCTCGCCTACCTGCGGTCCTCGCCCGAGGAGACGATCCTCTGCGTCGCCAACCTCGCGGCGACGCCCCGGTCCGCCACCGTGCGCCTGCCCGACCACGCCGGCCACCGCGTGCACGACCTCTTCGGCGGGGCGGAGTTCCCCGACGTGACGGCGCACGGCGAGGTCACGCTCACGCTCGGCTCGCGGGACTTCTACTGGCTCACCGTCTCGCCGCCCGAGGGCGCCTAGCCGTGCGGGACGTGCGCTGATGGACCTCGCCACGCTCGCCGATCCGGTGCCGGCGCGGCCCGCCGACGACGACGCCGAGCTGGCCGCCCTGCGTGCCTGGGTGCCGCGCCAGCGGTGGTTCCCGGAGAAGGGGACGGCCGCGGAGCTCGTGCGGCTCGCCGTCGTCGACCTGCCGGATCCGCGCGGGGACGCGGAGGTGCGCGTCCACCTGCTCGCGCTGCCGTCGGGGGCGGTGTTGCAGGTGCCGACGACGCTGCGGCGCGGAAGCGTGGCGGAGGGGGCGATCGCCGAGGTGCCGGGCGGGACGCTCGTGGACGGCCCGTACGACCCCGCGTTCGTGCGCGCGTGGCTCGCGGCCGCGCACCACGAGGCGGCGGCGCCGATTGAGCCGGGGCCGCACCGCGTCGTCGGCGGGGAGCAGTCCAACACCTCCGTCCTGCTGCCCGACGCCGACCGGCCGGCGATCCTCAAGGTGTTCCGCGGCGTGACCGTGGGCGCCAACCCCGACGTCGAGGTGCCGCTCGCGCTGAGCAACGCGGGCTGGCGCGGCGTCCCCCGCCCCCTCGCCTGGCTCGCGGGGCGGTGGCCGTCCGCCGACGGCGTGGCGACCGTCGGGCACCTCGGGGTGCTGAGCGAGCTCGTCCTCGGCGCCCGCGACGGGTTCGAGATCGCGTGCGAGCACGCCCGCGAGGGGCGGGACTTCGCCGCCCTGGCCGCCGACCTCGGGCGCACGACCGCGCAGATGCACCGCGCGCTGCGCACCGCACTCCCGCTCGCGGACGCGCACGGCCCGCGCAACGCCGCGCAGCGGGCGGTCGAGGTGCGCAAGGTCGTGCGGACGCTGCGCGACCGGGCGGCGGCGGCCGTCGCCAAGGTGCCGCAGCTCGCCGAGCGCGCCGACGCGATCGACGCCGCGTACGCCCCGCTCGAGCGGCTCGAGGCGGTGCCCCCGCTGCAGCGGGTGCACGGGGACTACCACCTCGGCCAGGTGCTGCGCTCCGCCGAGGGCCGCTGGTACGTGCTCGACTTCGAGGGCGAGCCGCAGGCCTCCGCGAGCGAGAAGACCCGGCCCGACCTCGCGCTGCGCGACCTCGCCGGGATGCTCCGCTCGCTCGACTACGCGGCCGCCGTCGGGGGCGCCGCCGACCCGGGCTGGCTGACGGCGGCGCGCGCCGCGCTCACCGCCGGCTACCACGACGAGACCGCGGGCGGGGAGGACGCCGACGTCGTCGACGCGCTCCTGCCGGCCCTCGAGCTCGACAAGGCGATCTACGAGGTCGTGTACGAGTCCGGCAACCGGCCCGCCTGGCTCCCGATCCCGCTCGCGGGGGTGGACCGGCTCCTCGGCCGACGCTGACCGGCCGGCCTCGCGCCCTCGGCGGAGCAGCGGCGACACGCGTGGCGAACAGGCCCGACGGGCCCCGTGCACGGGCCCGGCCCGCGTGGCAGGGTGACGACATGACCAACTCGTCGGAGCCGATGACGCAGCCGACGCCGCTGCCGGTGGCCCTCGCGGAGCTCGACGCCGTCGTGCGCGGCGTCCATGCCGACCCCCACCGCGTGCTCGGTCCCCACGTGGGCGACGGCGCGGTGACCGTCCGGCTCCTGCGGCCCCTCGCGGACGCCGTCGAGGTCGTCACGAAGGACGGCGTCGTCCCCGCGGCGCACGAGCACGAGGGCGTCTGGGTCGCCGTCCTGCCCCGCCCGGACGTGCCCGACTACCGCGTGCGGGTCCGGTACGGGGACCACGTCCTCGACCAGGACGACCCCTACCGGTTCCTGCCCACGCTCGGCGAGGTCGACCTCCACCTCATCGCCGAGGGCCGGCACGAGGAGTTGTGGACGGTGCTCGGCGCGAACGTGCGCACCTACCCCGGCGAGCTCGGTGAGGTCGTCGGGACGTCGTTCGCCGTCTGGGCGCCCAACGCCCAGGCCGTGCGCGTCATCGGCGACTTCAACCACTGGCAGGGCGCGCCGCACGCGATGCGCAACCTCGGCGCCAGCGGGGTGTGGGAGCTGTTCGTGCCCGGGGTGCGCGGCGGCGAGCGCTACAAGTTCGAGATCCTCACGCGCGACGGCTCGTGGCGGCAGAAGGCCGACCCGCTCGCCAAGGGGACGGAGCACCCCCCGGCGACGGCGTCCGTCGTCGTCGAGAGCACGTACGAGTGGGGCGACGCCGCCTGGCTCGAGCGGCGCGCGGCGTCGAACCCCCACCACGGCCCCATGAGCGTCTACGAGGTGCACCTCGGCTCGTGGCGGCCCGGCCTGTCCTACCGCGAGATCGCCGACCAGCTGGTCGAGTACGTCCTCACCACGGGGTTCACGCACGTGGAGCTCCTGCCGGTCGCGGAGCACCCGTTCGGCGGCTCGTGGGGCTACCAGGTCAGCTCGTACTACGCACCGACGTCGCGCTTCGGGCACCCCGACGACTTCCGGTACCTCGTCGACCGCCTGCACCAGGCGGGCATCGGGGTCATCCTCGACTGGGTCCCGGCGCACTTCCCGAAGGACGAGTGGGCGCTCGGGCGCTTCGACGGCACGCCGCTGTACGAGCACCCCGACCCGCTGCTCGGTGAGCAGCCCGACTGGGGCACCTACGTCTTCAACTTCGGGCGCAACGAGGTGCGCAACTTCCTCGTCGCCAACGCCACCTACTGGCTCGAGGAGTTCCACGTCGACGGCCTGCGGGTGGACGCGGTCGCGTCGATGCTCTACCTCGACTACTCGCGCAGCCCCGGGCAGTGGCGGCCCAACGTGCACGGCGGGCGGGAGAACCTCGAGGCCATCCGCTTCATCCAGGAGGCGAACGCGACGGCCTACCGGCGCACCCCCGGGATCGTCATGATCGCCGAGGAGTCCACGGCGTGGCCGGGCGTGACGGCCCCCACCGACGTCGGCGGACTCGGCTTCGGCCTGAAGTGGAACATGGGCTGGATGAACGACACCCTGCGCTACCTCCAGCAGGAGCCGATCAACCGGCGCTACCACCACCACGAGATCACGTTCTCGCTGGTCTACGCGTTCTCCGAGCACTTCGTGCTGCCGCTCAGCCACGACGAGGTGGTGCACGGCAAGGGCTCGCTCGTCTACAAGATGCCCGGCGACGACTGGCAGCGCTTCGCGGGGCTGCGGGCGCTCCTCGCGTACCAGTGGTCGCACCCGGGCAAGCAGCTGCTGTTCATGGGCGGCGAGTTCGGCCAGACGGCGGAGTGGTCCGAGGGTCGCTCGCTCGACTGGCACCTGCTCCAGTACGCGCCCCACCAGGGCGTGCAGCGGCTCGTCACCGACCTCAACGCGTTCTACCGGGCCGAGCCCGCGCTGTGGGACCTCGACGACGAGCCCGCCGGGTTCGAGTGGATCGACGCCCAGGACGCGGACCACAACGTGCTGACCTACCTGCGGCGCGACCGCAGCGGGCGCGTGGTCGCCGTCGTCGTCAGCTTCTCCGGCGTCCCGTACGACGACTACCTGCTCGGCCTCCCGCGCCCGGGCGGCTGGCGCGAGGCGCTCAACACCGACGCCGAGACCTACGGCGGGTCGGGCGTGGGCAACCTCGGCCGCGTGGTCGCCGAGGAGCGGCCGCACCACGCCCAGCCCGCGTCCGTGCGGCTGCGGGTGCCGCCCCTGGGCGCGCTCTTCCTGGTCCCGGAGGACCAGCCCGCCTGGACGGGCTGAGCGGCGCCGACGCCGGCCGGGCGCGTGGGCGCGCCGGGGTCGGCGGGCGCCGTCAGTAGAGCGCGCTCGCGAGGTCCCGACGCGCGGCGAGCACGCGGGGGTCGGTGTCGCCGACGACGGTGAAGAGCTCGACGAGGCGCGCGCGCGCGGCCTCGCGGTCCGGGCCCGAGGTCCGGCGCACCGTGGCGAGCAGCACGGCGAACGCCTCCTCGACGCGGTCGTCGAGGAGCTCGACGTCGGCGAGGTCGAGCTGCGCCGCGACGTCGTCGGGCCGGGCGGCGGCCGCGGCGCGCACGGCGGCCGGGTCGAGGCCGCGGCTGCGCCGCAGGAGCTCGACCTGGGCCAGGCCCGCGCGGGCCATGTCGTCGCGCGGGTTCTCCGCGAGCGCGGCCTTGTACGCGGCGACGGCGGCGTCGACGTCGTCCCGCTGGATGGCGTCGTACGCCTCCTGGTGCCGCGGCGGCAGCGGCGGCTCGGCTTGCTCGGCGGGCTCGCCGTCGGCGGTCGGCACCCGCCCGTCGACGCCGTTGGCCGCGGCCATCTGCAGCACCTGGTCGAGCAGCCCGCGCACCTGCTCGCGCGACGCCCCGTCGAGCGGCGGCAGCGGCACGGCCTGGCCCCGCACGACGGCGGCGACCGTCGACCCCGTCTGACTGCTCACGGCCTGCGCCACCTGCGGCGCGCGCTCCACCTCGACGCGGGCCAGGAGGAACCGGCCGCCCATCTCGGCGGCGAGCTCGGCGAGCAGCCGGGTCGCGGCGCTCGTCGCCGGGTCGGCGGCGCTCCACAGCGCGACGACGACGGGGACCTCGGCCGAGCGCTCGATCACGGCGCCGAAGCTCGCCTCCGTGACGTCGACGACGGCGCCCGTGGCCCCGGGCGCACCGTTGCCGCCGCCGTTGCCCCCGGGCGGCGGCGCGGCCGGCTGGCGCAGCGCGGAGAGGTCGACGGCCCCGTACAGCGGGATGCCGGGGCGGGGTCCGGTGGGCTGGCTCATGCTCCCTCGCTCCTTACGTGCGGCGGGCGTGCGGCGGGCGTCCTGCGGTCAGCTCCCGGTGACCTGGACGCGGGAGTGCTCGGCGCCGAGCACGGTGATCGGCTCGTCCGACCCGGCCGGCGGCACGGCGAACGCGACGACGCTGAGCCACTGGATCTCGAGCGTCGAGCGGACGGTGTCGCTGCCGAGCAGCACCGCCGTCTGGTCGGCGATCTTCAGCGTGCTGTCGGCGAGCGTGATGGTCGTGACGGTGCGCACGGTGCCGACGACGATCGCGCCGCCGTCCGCCGTCGCGATCGCGAGCGTGCCCGCCTCGTCCGGCTGGTAGGTCTCGGCGAGGCTCCCGTTCTGGCCGACGACGCCGACGAAGGCGTCCTTCGTCTGCGCGATCCCCTGCCGGAGCGGGTCGGGGGTGAAGGCCTCGGCGTACTCGGACTCGTCGCGGTGGGTGAGGACGTCGACGTAGCGGGCGACGACCTCCTCCGGCGGGACGGCGAGGTCGGCGGAGTCGGGCTCGACCGGCGCGCTGCCGAGGCCCGGCTCGGTCGTCGCCGGCATGACGACGCCCGGGAAGAGCCGCGCCCACGACCACAGCCGGTACTGGTCGCGCGGCGACTCCTGCGTGAGCGTGAGCAGCAGCGGGGCCTGGAGGTCCTCGGGCGGCTCCGTCACGACGAAGAAGGTGCGCGGCCACGTGTCGGTGGTCGGCAGGACGAGGGTCTGCGCGCCCGGCGGGATCGCGGTGACGGCGTCCTCGTCGCCCGCCGCCGCGAGCGCGTACTCGACGGCGCGGATCGTCGCCGCCGGGCCGGTGACGCGCGGCTCGAGGAGCGTCGCGTCGCCCGCCTCGTCGGCCTCGGCGAGCGTGTCGGCGACCTCGTCGAGCACCCGCTCTGCCTGGGCCGGCGAGAGCCCTGGCGGGGTGGCGGCGGGCACCGCGTCCGGCTGCGGCACGGGCAGGGGCGTGCTGCAGGCGGCCAGGGTCGCCAGGAGGAGCGCGGCGACGAGCGCGCGGGCGGCCCTCATCGGTCGTCCCTCCTCCGACGGCGGGGGGTCGGCTCGTCCGGCCCGGCGGGCGGGGCGCCGGCGGGCGGCGTCCCGGTGCCCGTCCCCGTGGGCGTCCAGGGCGGCGTCGCGGTGGTCGGGCCGGCGGGCGTGCCGGGAGTCGCCCCGGGAGCGCCGGGGGCGGGCGGCTGCGCCGACGGCGCCGGGAGCCCCCAGGCGCGGCGCCAGGCGTCCGCGGAGGCGGTGGGCGTCCAGGTCTGGACGGCCGGCGGCGTCGCCGGCTCGGCCGGCGGGGCGGGCGTGGGCTCGGCGGGGGCGGGCTCGGGACGCTCGCGCTCGCGCCGGCGGAAGAGGCCGCGCCGACGGCGCTCCGGCCGGTCCTCGTCGGCGGGTGCGGCGGCGGCCGGGGCGCCCGGGGCACCCGGCGGCGCCCCAGCGGCCCGGGCGGCCTCGCGGCGCGCGCGCCGCGACGGGCGCGACCCGGGGCCGTCGGGGGTCGCCGGTGCGCCCACCGGGGCGGGCGCGGCCCCGAGGGCCGACGCGCGGACGGGGCCGGGGATCGTCGCGACGGGGACGCCGGGGCCGGCGGGGGCCGACTCCGGGGACGGCTCGGGGGCCGGCTCCGGCGCGCGGACCGGCCCGGGGATCGTCGCGACGGGGACGCCGGGGGCGGCGGGGGTCGGGGCCTCCTCGGCGGCGCGTCGCCGGGCGCGCCGGCCGCGCCGCTCGCCGCCGTCGGCCCCCTCGGTCGCCGCGGCCGCAGTGGCCTCCGCGGCCTCCTCGGCCGCAGTGGCCTCCGTGGCCTTCGGCGCCCGCGGGCCCGGGACGAGCAGGGGGAACCGCTCGTGCAGGTCGCGGTGCTCGCGCCGCGGCCGGGCGCGCTGCGCCTCGAGCTCGCGGAGCTGGCGGCGCGTGAGCCCCGCCGTCGCGACCGGCTCGAGCTGCGGCTCTGCGGGCGCCTCGGCGCGCGCGGCGGTCCGCGCCCGCCGCGCCGCGACGAGCATGAGCACCCACCAGGCGAGCCCCAGGAGCACGAGCAGGCTGCCGACGCCGACGCCCGGCCACAGCCAGGGGGTGGTGACCTCCTGGGGCCACGCCAGCGCCACGCGCGGGGGCCCGGCGTCGGGCCCGGTCGCGGCGACGAGGACGCTCCACCGCCCGTCCCGCGCCGTCCACGTGAACGAGACCTCGCCGCGCCCGGACACCTCGTCGACCCACAGGTCCGACCCGCGCGGGTCGGGGGGCCCGGCCTCCTCCGGCTCCTCGGCCTCGTCCTCGGCCTCGCCCTCCGCTGCCTCCTCGTCGGCGGGCGGGGTCGCGGTCGCCGTCGGCTCGGCCGTGGGCTCCCCGGTCGGCTCCTCGGTGGGCTCCTCGGTCGGCTCGTCGACGGGCTCGGCCTCCCGCTCGGTCGTGGCGAGCACGTGCCAGTCGACGAGGCCGGTCACGCGCGTGTGCGCGTCGCCGCCCACCCACGCCTCGACGTCCTCCGTGCGGCCGAGCGCGATGACGACGGTGCCGGACTCGACCTCGGCGGTCACGGTGACCTCGTCGGCCGCCATGTCGAGGACGCCGGGCTCCGTCACGACCATCGTGGTGCCCGGCGCCGCCTGCGCGTCCGCCACGAGCACGTCGTCGGCCCGCCACACGGTGGCCGAGGCGACGCCCAGGGCGATCGCCGCGGCGCCGAGGAGGCACAGCAGCGTCGCGAGTGCTCGCTGGATCACGTCGTCCCTTCGGGTCCTGCCGGATGACTCGTGCCGGATCACAATAGGCGGTCCGGCCCCTCCGGGCCGTGCCAGCCTGGATGATCATGCCCTGCTCCCGCCACTCGGACCGGGTGGGGCCACGCGCCGACGACCGATACGCTGGATCGCGGGTCCGCACGGGACCGGGACGCCCGACGCCCCGGGCGAAGGGCCCGGCCCGCACGCGCGCGCGAGCGCTGTCGTCCTGAGGAGGCTCCTGTGCCCGACGACCGATCGACGTTCCCCGTCGTCATGCGCGGCTACGACCGCGCGCTGGTCGACCAGCAGATGGAGGCGCTCCAGCGGCAGCTCGAGGAGGCCCGCAACCAGGTCCAGCAGCTCGACGCCCGCGCGATCCAGCTGGCGGGCGAGCTCTCGGAGGCGCACCGCCAGCTCCGCGAGGCGGAGCGCCCGACCTACTCGGGCCTCGGCTCCCGGATCGAGCACCTCCTGCGCTCGGCGGAGGAGCAGTCGTCCGACGTCGTCGCGCAGGCCAACGCGCAGGCCGCCGACGCCATGGCGCGCGCCAAGCTCGCCGCCGGCCAGATGCGGGCCCGGGCGGAGAACGAGGTCGCCGAGCTGCTCGCCACCGCCCGCCGCGAGGCGGAGGAGGTGCGCGAGTCCGCCGCGTCGGAGGCCGAGAGCATCCTCAGCGCCGCCCAGCGCCGCGCCGAGGAGCTCGTCGGCTCCGCGGAGCGCGAGGCCGCGCGCATCTCGAGCGCGATCGCGACCGAGGAGAGCGAGCGCCGCACGGGCCTCGAGCGCGAGCTCGGCACGCTGCGGGCCGTCGCCGAGCGCGAGACGACGGAGCTGCGCGTCACCACCGAGCGCTACGTCGCCGAGCTGAAGCACACCACCGAGGTCGAGACCACCCGCCTGCGCGAGGAGGCGGAGCGGTACGCGACCGACCTGCGCGCGGCCGCCGACGCGGAGACCACCGAGCTGCGGCGCCGCACCGAGGCCGAGACCGCCCAGCTGCGCGCCGAGGCCGAGGCGTACGCCGCGGAGCTGCGCACCACCGCCGAGACGGAGGCGGCCGAGCTGCGGCGCGCCGCCGAGGAGGCCGCCGCGGCTCTGCGGGCGGAGGCGAAGGAGTACGCCGACGGCGTGCGCGCCACCGCCGAGCGCGACGCCAAGGTCACCATGCAGAACGCCGAGACGCAGGCCACCGCCGTGCGCACGGAGGCCGACCAGTACGCGGCGCTGCAGCGCGCGACCGCGGACCGCGAGGCCGCCGACCTGCGCTCGCAGGTCGCCGACGAGGTGGCCGCGCTCCGCGCGCAGACCTCCCAGGAGGTCGCGGCCCTCCGCACCGACGCCGAGGAGTACGCCACGAACCTGCGCCTCACGGCCGAGCGCGAGACCACCGAGCTGCGCGAGACCACCGAGCGCGAGACCACCCACCTGCGCGAGACCACCGAGCGCGAGACCACCGAGATGCGGGAGGCCGCCGAGCGGTACGCCGCCGAGGTGCGCGCCACCGCCGAGCGCGAGACGTCCGAGCTGCGCGAGCAGACCCGCCTCGACATCGAGCGCCTGCTCACCGAGGCCCGCCGGCGCGCGACGGAGCTGACGACCGAGGCGAAGTCCGAGGCCGACGGCCTGCTCGAGCAGGCCCGGCGCGCCCTCGCCGACGCCGAGGTGGAGATCGCCCAGAAGCGCGAGGCCGCCGAGCGGGCCGACGCCGAGCGGCACGAGCAGGCCCGGCTCGAGACCGAGCGCCTGGTCGCCGACGCCGAGGCCCACGCCGCCGAGGCCGAGCAGCGCGTGGCCAACGCGCTGGAGCAGGCGGAGCGCGTGCGCCGGGACGCCGAGGCGCACGCGAAGGAGCTCATGTCGAACGCGCGGCGCAACGCGGACCGCGTCGTGGCCGAGGCGCGCGAGCACGCCGAGCGCACGCTCTCCGAGGCGATGACCGAGGCCGAGCGCGAGCGCACGACGGCCCAGCGCCAGGTCGAGGACCTCAACCGGCAGCGCGAGGCGATCACCGTCTACCTCGACGAGCTGCGCAGCCTGCTCACCCACGAGCCGATGCCGTCGCGCCAGACGCTCGAGCGGGCGCAGGACGCCGAGGCCCGCTACGCCGCGGCCGCGGCGGAGGCGTCGGCGCGCGCCGTGGCCGACGCGCAGGCCGAGCTGACCGCAGAGATGGAGGCCGCGGACGCCGAGGCCGACGAGGAGCCCGAGCCGGAGCCCGTGGCGGAGGAGCCCGCGGCGGAGGAGCCCGCGGCGGAGGAGCCCGCGCCCGAACCGATCGAGGGCGAGCCCGAGGCCGTCGCGGTCGACGAAGGCCGGCCGGCGGAGGGCGTCGAGGTCACCGAGCCCGTCGCCGAGGGCGAGGGCGAGGCCCCCGCGCCGACCGAGGAGGCGGCCGGGGCCCCCAGCGAGGAGGCGGCCGACGTGCCCGCCGACGAGCCGGCCGACGTGCCCGTCGCCGAGGGCGAGGGCGAGGCGGGCGAGGCGCTCGACGAGGCCGACGACGAGCTCGACGAGGCCGAGGGCGCCGACGCCGAGCTGGCCGGCCGCCCGCGGCGCGGCCTGCGGCGGCGTGGCTGACGACTGGCGCGACGCGCGCAAGGAGGCCGCCGCCGCGCACGTCCGCGAGCTCGAGCGGCGCCGGCAGGCGGAGGCCGCCCAGGCGCGCGCGATGATCGCGGAGTTCGTCGCCGAGGCGCGCCGCCGCGGCGTCCCCCCGCAGCGCCTGCACGCCCGCAGCTACGACGGGCGCCAGCGCTACCGCACCCCCCTGCACGGCTGGTACCTGCGCAAGAACCGCACGGTCGCCGTCGGCACGGACGGGCAGTTCTACGTGCTCTCCGTGCCGCCGCGGCTGCGCTCGCTCGTCACGGGCGCGACGCCCGAGCCGAGCGACCCGCCCCTCGTCCTCGGCAAGGGCGCGCGCGACGGCGAGTCGATCGACCTCGCCGACGCGCTCCGCATCGCCCTCGGCGACCCGCCGCGCCGCTGAGCGGCCGACCGTCGTCGGGGGCGCGCGCTCAGGCGACCGGCCGGTCCCGCCCGGCGAGGGCGGCCTCCGCGCGCCGCACGAGGCGGCTCAGCCCGGAGGCCACCGGCTGCGGGCTCTCGATGCTCGTCATGTGCCCCGCGCGCGGGACGATGACGAGGTCGGAGTCCGGCAGCAGGTAGGACATCGCGCGGGCGACGTCGACGGGCGACTGCTCGTCCTCCTCCCCCACGACGACGAGCGCCGGACCGGTGAAGCGGGACAGCACCTCCGTGCGGTCCGGCCGCGCGGCCATCGCCCGCTGGGCCCACGCGATCGCGTGCGGCCCCTGGTCGGCGATCCAGCCCGCGAGGCGCTCGACGAGGTCCGGCCGCTCGACCCGGTCGGTCGCGCCGAGCAGCGCGGTGCGCATGCCGTAGACCGCCTCGACCCGCTGCTCGGCGAGCACCCGCTGCGCGATCTCCTCGCGCCGGGCGCGCGCCTCGTCGTCGTCGGCGGTGGCCTTCGTGTCGACGAGGCCGAGGCCCGCGACGAGGTCCGGGTGCCGCTCCGCCATGGACAGGGCGACGTAGCCGCCCATGGACAGGCCCGCGACCGCCGCGCGCTCGACGCCCGCGGCGCGCAGGGTGGCGGCCACGCCGTCGCCCATGACGTCGATCGAGGGCACGTCGCGGTCCGCGCCGAGGGCGACCGCGACGTCGGGGCCGGACGGCGACGAGCCGAACCCCGGCAGGTCCGGGGCGAGCACGGTGCGCTCGCCGGGCAGCAGGTCGGTGACGTCCCACCACATCCGGTGGTCGACGGGGAAGGCGTGCAGCAGGACCAGCGGCAGCGAGCCGGGGATCCCGCGTCGCAGCGTGTGGAGCGCCAGCATGCCGTCCGTCGTCATCGTTCCCCTTCCGTCGCCGTGCCGCCGAGCGTGTGGTCCGACTCGTCGTCCTCGGGGAGCTCCGCGCCCTCGCCGACGACGCCGCCCGTCCCGTCATCGGACATCGTGCCCTCCCAGGTGGTCGGCAGGGGGCCGAACCCGGGCAGCACGTGCCCGACGATCTCGTCGAGCACCCGGCGGACGGCCGCCTCGCCGACCCACAGGTGCTTCGCGCCCTCGACCCCGATGACCTCGGCCTGGCGCACCGCGGCGAAGCGCCGCCGCGCCTCGTCCGGGCGCAGGTAGTCGTCGTGCTCGGGGACGAGGACGACGAGGGGCCGGCCGAAGGCGTCCCACGCGGCCAGGTGCTCGTCCGTGGCCCGGTGCAGCGGCGGCGAGAGCAGGATCGCGCCCTCGATCGAGGGGTCCGCGCCGTGCATGAGCACCAGCTCGGTTCCGAACGACCAGCCGACGAGCCACCGGCGGGGCAGGTCGTGGAACTCCGCGTACTCGATGGCGGCGTGCACGTCGAAGCGCTCGGCCCGGCCGCCGTCGAACGTGCCCTCGCTGCGCCCGCGCGGGCTCGCGGTGCCCCGCGTGTTGAAGCGCAGGACGGCCAGGCCCGCGAGCGCGGGCAGCCGCCACGCCGCCTTGCGGAGCACGTGGCTGTCCATGTAGCCGCCGTGCGTCGGCAGCGGGTGCAGCGTGACGAGCGTCGCCACGGGCGGGCGGTCGGCCGGCACGGCGAGCTCGCCCACGAGCGTGAGGCCGTCGGCGGTGTGCAGCTCGATGTCCTCGCGGCGCGCCGGCAGGACGCTCAGGGCCCGGATCTCCATCGGGGCGAGCCTACCGGCGGCCGGTCGGTCACCGGCGGTGGCCGCGGGCGCGCCAGCAGCCGCTGTGCCAGTGCCGCCGGTCCTCGATCGCGGCGTCCGCGCCGAGGAGGTGGTCGCTGCGCCAGGCGACGACGTGCGCCGTGCCCGGCGGGATCTCCTGCCGGCAGCCCGGGCACGTGTACGACTTCGTCGCCGCCGCGGCGCTCACCTGCCGCACCGTCCACTCGCCGTC
>JAAZAC010000013.1 GCA_012514545.1 Actinomycetales bacterium
GTCCGACATGCTCCTGCTGACCATCGGCACGGGCCTGGGCGGCGCGGTCGTCGTCGCCGGGCGGCTCGTCGTCGGCGCGTGGGGGATGGCGGGTGAGGTCGGCCACATGCGGGTCGTGCCGGACGGGCAGCTCTGCGGGTGCGGCCAGAGCGGCTGCTGGGAGCAGTACGCGTCCGGCTCCGCCCTCGTGCGCGAGGCGCGGTCCGCGGCCGCGACCGACCCCGACCGGGCCGCCCGCCTCCTCGAGCTGGCCGACGGCGACCCCGAGCGGATCACGGGCCCCGCCGTGACGACGGCGGCCCTCGACGGCGACCCGCTCGCCGTGGACCTGCTCGCCGACGTCGGGCGCTGGATCGGCGAGGGCTCCGCGACGGTGGCGGCGCTGCTCGACCCCGAGCTCGTCGTCATCGGCGGCGGCGTGGCGGCGGCGGGGGACCTGCTGCTTGCCCCGGCCCGCGAGGCGTTCGCGGCGCACCTGTCGGCGCGCGGCTTCCGGCCCGAGGCGACCTTCGCGCTCGCGTCGATGGGCAACGACGCCGGGATCGTCGGCGCGGCGGACCTCGCGCGCCTGTAGCCGGGGCGACGGCTTCAGACGACGGCGCCCGGCCCCGGGTCGTCCTCGCGGTCGCGCGGCATCCGCCACAGCAGCAGCCCGACGCCGGCGAGGAACGCCGCCCCGGCCGCCTGGAGCACCCACGTCGGCGCGTCGCGCCAGACGATCGCGGCCACGACGAGCAGCGCCGGCACCCCGACGACGACGATCCACGCCATGGTCAGCAGCGGGTCGCCGCCGAGCACCGGGCCCGGCTCGGGCGGCGTGAAGTGATCCTCGTCCTCCTCGGCGGCCGGGTCCGGGGCCCAGGCGCGCGGGTCCCCGCCGCCCCCGAGCTCGGTGACGATCCGCGCCCAGCGCTCCTCGACCTCGTCCGGGTCGAGGTCGTCGTCGCGCCCGTCGCCGACGACGTCGTCGTGGTCGTTGTCGTGGTCGTCGTCGAGGGCGGCGGAGGGGTCCTCGGACGCCCCCGCGTCGTCCGTCGCGGACCGCTCGCGGGCCTCGTCCTCGCCGCCGGGCCGGTCCGGCTCGTCGGGGCCGTGCGGACGTACGGGCATGCAGAGCACTCTAGAGTCGGCGGGGGCGCGGCAGCACACGGCGTCGGGCGCCCGCGGAGGTGACGGTTGTTCTACTGGGTCCTGAGGGTGCTCGTCGGCCCGCTCCTGCGCGCGTACTTCCGCCCGTGGGTGCGCGGCGCGCACCACGTGCCGAGCAGCGGCCCGGCGATCCTCGCGAGCAACCACCTCGCCGTCATCGACTCGTTCGTGCTGCCGATCGTCATCCCGCGCAAGGTGCGCTTCATCGGCAAGGCGGAGTACTTCACGGGCCGCGGGATCACGGGGCGGCTCAAGGCCGGCTTCTTCCGCGGCGTCGGCACGATCCCGGTGGACCGCGGCGGCGGCAAGGCGTCGGAGGCGGCGCTCCGCACGGGCCTGGCCGTGCTCGAGGAGGGCGGCCTCTTCGGCATCTACCCCGAGGGCACCCGCAGCCCCGACGGCCGCCTCTACCGCGGCAAGACGGGCGTCGCGCGGCTCGCGCTGGAGTCGGGCGCGCCGGTGATCCCCGTCGCGATGATCGGCACCGACGTCGCGCAGCCGCTCGGGCGCGTCATGCCGTCGCCCCGGCGGGTCGGCGTCGTCATCGGCGAGCCGCTGGACTTCAGCCGGTACGCGGGGATGGAGAACGACAGGTTCATCCTGCGGGCGGTGACCGACGAGATCATGTACGCGCTCATGAGCCTGTCGGGCCAGGAGTACGTCGACATGTACGCGGCGACCGCGAAGGCGCGCATCGCGGCCGGGCACCGCCCGGACGAGGTGCCCTCGGCCGAGCACGGCCACGGCGCCCCCGGCGGGCGCCCCGCGCCCGAGGTGCAGGTGCCGCTGCCGCCGGAGGAGCCGGAGCAGGGCCCCGCCTCAGTAGGATGAGCCCGGTCCTGACGTCGCGTCCGGGCCGGCCCGCCCCCGACGCCGTGGCCGGGCCCACAGCGCTCGCTGGCCCCCCGCAACAAGTGGAAGGTGTCGTGTCATGACGGTTCGCCGTGTCGCCCTGCTGACCGCCGGTGGTTTCGCACCGTGCCTGTCGTCCGCGATCGGTGGCCTCATCGAGCGCTACACGGAGATCGCGCCCGAGATCGAGATCATCGCCTACCAGCACGGCTACCACGGCCTGCTCCGGGGCGACAAGGTCGTCATCGACGACGAGACGCGCGCCAGGGCCGGCCTCCTGCACCGCTACGGCGGCAGCCCGATCGGCAACTCGCGGGTCAATCTCACCAACGTCGAGGACTGCGTGCGGCGCGGCCTCGTCCGGGAGGGCCAGGACCCGCTGCAGGTCGCGGCCGAGCAGCTCAAGGCCGACGGCGTCGACGTGCTGCACACGATCGGCGGCGACGACACGAACACGACGGCCGCCGACCTCGCGGCGTACCTCGAGGAGAACGGCTACCACCTCACCGTGGTCGGCCTGCCCAAGACGATCGACAACGACGTCGTGCCGATCAAGCAGTCCCTCGGCGCCTGGACGGCGGCCGAGCAGACCTCGCTGTTCGCGCAGAACATCATCGGCGAGCACCGGTCCGGGCCCCGCATGCTCATCGTGCACGAGGTCATGGGCCGCCACTGCGGCTGGCTGACCGCTGCCGCCGCGGCGAAGTACCGCCAGTGGCTCGACACGCGCGAGTGGGTGCCCGGCATCGGGCTCACGCGCGAGCGGTGGGACATCCACGCCGTCTTCGTGCCCGAGCTGGCGATCGACATCGACGCCGAGGCCGAGCGGCTGCGCGGGGTCATGGACACCCTCGGCAACGTCAACATCTTCCTGTCCGAGGGCGCGGGCACGCACGAGATCGTCGCCCAGCTCGAGGCGGCGGGGGAGACCGTGCAGCGGGACGCGTTCGGGCACGTCGCGCTCGACACGATCAACCCGGGCAAGTGGTTCGCGAAGCAGTTCGCCGCGAAGCTCGGCGCCGAGAAGGTCATGGTCCAGAAGTCCGGCTACTTCTCGCGCTCGGCGGCGGCGAACGTCGAGGACCTGCGCCTCATCAAGTCGATGACCGACCTGGCCGTGGAGTGCGCGCTGCGCGGCGAGGCGGGCGTCATCGGGCACGACGAGGAGGACGGCAACCGCCTCAAGGCGATCCCGTTCCCGCGGATCGCGGGCGGCAAGCCCTTCGACGTGCACCAGGAGTGGTTCACCGCGCTGCTCGCCGACATCGGGCAGCCGTTCGTGCCGGCGACGTCATGAGCGTCGAGGCCGCCCCCGGCGTCGTCGAGGGCCTGGACGCCTGGCGCTCGCTGCCCGCGCGGCAGCAGCCGCCCTGGCCCGACCCGGCCGAGCTCGCCGCCGTCGGGGCGGAGCTCGCGGCGCTGCCCCCGCTCGTGTTCGCGGGCGAGGCGGACGTGCTCACCTCGCGCCTCGCGGCGGCGGGGCGCGGCGAGGCGTTCGTCCTGCAGGGCGGGGACTGCGCGGAGACCTTCGCCGAGGCGACGGCGGACACCATCCGGAACAAGATCAAGACGATCCTCCAGATGGCCGTCGTGCTCACCTACGGCGCGAGCCTGCCCGTGGTGAAGATGGGCCGGATGGCGGGGCAGTACGCCAAGCCGCGCAGTGCCGAGTGGGAGACCCGCGACGGCGTGACGCTGCCCGCCTACCGCGGCGACGCGATCAACGGGCACGAGTTCACGCCCGAGGCGCGCCGCCCCGACCCGCGGCGGCTCGTCGAGGCGTACCACCGCTCGGCGGCGACCCTGAACCTCGTGCGTGCGTTCACGACGGGCGGCTTCGCGGACCTGCGGCGCGTGCACGAGTGGAACCGTGGCTTCACCGCGAACCCGGCGTACGCCCGGTACGAGCAGGTGGCGGCGGAGATCGACCGCGCGATGCGCTTCATGGCGGCGTGCGGCGCGGACTTCGACTCGCTGCGCACCGTGGAGTTCTTCTCGAGCCACGAGGCGCTGCTGCTCGACTACGAGCGGCCGCTGACCCGCATCGACTCCCGCACGGGCACCCCGTACGACTGCTCGGCGCACTTCCTGTGGATCGGGGACCGCACCCGGCAGCTCGACGGGGCGCACGTCGACTTCCTGTCGCGGGTGCGCAACCCGATCGGCGTGAAGCTCGGCCCGACGGCGACCGCCGACGACGCGCTCGCCCTCATGGACAAGCTCAACCCGACCGAGCAGCCGGGCCGACTGACCTTCATCACGCGGATGGGGGCGGACCGGATCCGCGACGTGCTGCCGCCGCTGCTGGAGAAGGTCACGGCGTCGGGCCGGCCGGTCACGTGGGTGTGCGACCCCATGCACGGCAACACGTTCACGTCGGCGCAGGGGATCAAGACCCGCCGGCTCGCGGACGTGCTCGACGAGGTGCGCGGCTTCTTCGAGGCGCACCGCGCGGTCGGGTCCGTGCCGGGCGGGCTGCACGTGGAGCTCACGGGCGACGACGTCACGGAGGTCCTCGGCGGCGCCGAGGAGATCGACGAGGACGGGCTGTCGTTGCGCTACCAGACCCTCGTCGACCCGCGCCTCAACCACCAGCAGTCGCTGGAGATGGCCTTCCAGGTCGTGGAGATGCTCCGCGGGATCTGA